>NZ_JABXGF010000002.1:0-223272 GCF_025407985.1 Curtobacterium sp. C2H10
CGGCGACGCCGCGCAGCGGCACGGCGCCCGCGGCGCGCGGCACGGCGCCAGCGCGGCTCAGTGGTACCGGTGGTCCTGGATCGTCAGGCGCGGCCCGAACGACGGCTTCCGGAAGCCCGACCCCCCGATGAGCCGCACGACCCGCTCCCGGTGCCCCCGCCACGGCTCCAGCAGCTCGAGCATCCCGTCGTCGTCCACCGGTCCCCCGGTCAGCGCCCACCCGACGAGCGCCGCCACGTGGAAGTCCCCCACGCTCGGGGAGTCCGGATCGCCGTGGGCGCGCTGCGCGGTCTCCGCCGCCGTCCACTTCCCGACGCCGGGGACCGACTGCAGCCGCGCGGACACGAGGGCCCCACCGCGACCGACCGCCAGCGTCCGTTCGAGCGCCGGAGCCACCCGGACCGCCCGCATCACCGTCGCCGAACGACCGGGCTCGATGCCGGCGCGGTGCCACTCCCAGCTCGGGATCGCACCCCACCCGGCAGCGGTCGGCGGGACGAACATGTCCGCCGGGGCCGGTCCGGGCGCCGGTGTGCCGTACCGCCGCAGCAGGTACCGCCAGGCACGCCAGGCCTGCCGCGAGGTGACCTTCTGCTCCATGATCGCGGGCACCAGGGACGCCATCACGGTGTTGGTGCGGAGCAGGCGGAGGCCCGGTTGCCGGTGCCGGGCGTCGACGAGGAACGGGTGCCGGGACACGTCGAGGTCCGACCAGTCGTCACCCCGGCCGAGCAGTTCGGGAGCGTGCGACACCGCCCACTCGGCACCGTCGCCCCACGCCGAGACCGCGATGGCGTCGGGACCGGCACGGCGCACGAGCACCGAGGCCGGGCCGTCCGGTGTGCGGAGCGCGAGCCACGTGTCGGAGCCGACCACGCGGAAGGCGGGGTCGCCGGAGCCGCGCTGCAGGGGCCGGAGCGTCGCGCGGACGTCCACCGCGCCTCCTGGCCGGTAGACGGTGTCGACGCGCGACACGGCCTCGCCGACGCGCGACACGGCCTCGCCGACGCGCGACACGGCCTCGCCGACCCGCGCCGCAGCCTCGCCGACCCGCGCCGCAGACCCACCGACCCGCGCCGCGGCGCCCTCGACGCCACCGGCGGCGGAGGACGGAACGGTGAGGGACACACGCAGGATGGTAATGCGGAACCACCGTCAGTCATGATGGGCGTGTCCCACTGCACCCCGACGACGGAGTTCCCCATGCGCATCGGCATCCTCACCTCCGGAGGCGACTGCCCCGGCCTGAACGCGGTCATCCGCGCCATCGTGCTGAAGGGCATCGCGATCTACGGACACGACTTCGTCGGCTTCCGCGACGGGTGGCGCGGCGTGGTCGACGGCGACATCGTCCCGCTCGGCCGCAAGGACATCCAGGGCATCGCCAAGCAGGGCGGCACGATCCTCGGCACGAGCCGGACGAACCCCTTCGAGGGTCCGAACGGCGGCGTCGAGAACATCGAGCGCACCCTCGAGCGGCACGGCATCGACGCCATCGTCGCGATCGGCGGCGAGGGCACGCTGGCCGCCGCGAAGCGCCTCACGGACGCCGGGCTGAAGATCGTCGGTGTCCCGAAGACCGTCGACAACGACCTCGGGGCGACCGACTACACGTTCGGCTTCGACACCGCCGTCGCGATCGCGACCGAGGCCATGGACCGCCTCCGCACCACGGGCGAGTCGCACTCGCGCTGCATGGTCGCCGAGGTCATGGGCCGGCACGTCGGCTGGATCGCCCTGCACTCCGGCATGGCCGCGGGTGCCCACGCGATCCTCATCCCGGAGCAGAAGACGAGCATGGAGCAGATCGCCGCGTGGGTCCGGGCGGCCTACGACCGTGGTCGGGCGCCGCTGGTCGTCGTCGCCGAGGGCTTCGTCCCCGACCACGAGGACAACGCGCACACCGAGCGCGGCCTCGACGCGTTCGGGCGTCCGCGGCTCGGCGGCATCGGCGAGCGACTCGCGCCCCTCATCGAGGAGATGACGGGCATCGAGACGCGTGCCACGACGCTCGGCCACATCCAGCGCGGTGGCACCCCGACGGCGTACGACCGGGTCCTCTCGACGCGACTCGGCCTGGCGGCCATCGACTCGGTGGTGGAGGAGCGCTGGGGTCGCATGGTGGCGCTCCGGGGCACCGACATCGAGCACGTCTCCTTCGAGGAGGCGCTCGGCGAGCTGAAGACCGTGCCGCAGGCCCGGTACGACGAGGCCGCCATCATGTTCGGCTGACACGCGTCCGCAGGTCGGCCGGTCGTGGTCCTGGAGGCGCGGGTAGCGTCCGACACGTGACCCGCGCAGTCCTCGTCTCCAGTTCCGCCCCGCCCACCGTCACCGAGGTCGACGTCGCCGACCCGACCGAGGGCGAGGTGCTCGTCGACGTCACGTACTCGAGCGTCAACTACAAGGACGGCCTGGCGCTCGCCCGGAACCCCGGCGTCGCGCGGGTCGACCCGCTCGTGCCCGGCATCGACGTCGTCGGCACCGTCTCGGCCCTCGGACCGGGCGTGCACGACGTCGCGATCGGTGACCGGGTCGTCGTGAACGGCGCCGGGCTCGGCGAGACCCGGCACGGCGGCTGGGCGGAGCACGCGGTGGTGCCGTCGGGGTCGCTGGTCGTGCTGCCCGGTTCGATCGACGACTCGTTCGCGGCCGCGATCGGGACCGCCGGGTTCACCGCGATGCTCAGCGTGCTGGCACTCGAACGGTTCGTCGAGCCGGGCAGCGGTCCCGTCCTCGTGACGGGTGCGTCCGGCGGCGTCGGCACGGTCGCGATCGCGCTGCTCGCCGCCCGTGGGTACGAGGTCACGGCCTCGACCGGACGCGCCGCGAACGACGCCTCGCTCCGGGCACTCGGCGCGACCGACGTCATCGACCGCGCGACCCTCTCCGAGCTCGGCCGGCCGATGCAGCGGGCGCACTGGGCGGGCGCGGTGGACAGCGTCGGGGGTGCGACCCTCGCGAACGTCCTCGCGGCCACCCGGTGGGGCGGGGCCGTGACGGCGTGCGGCCTGGCGCAGGACTCCGCGCTCCCGACCTCGGTGATGCCCTTCATCCTGCGGGCGGTGTCGCTGCTCGGCATCAACTCCGTCGACGCCCCGCTGCCCCTCCGGCAGCAGGCGTGGCAGCGGCTCGCGACCGATCTCGACCCGGCGCTCCTGGCGGGCGTGACGCGGGTCGCCGGGCTCGAGGAGGCCATCGCCGTCGGACCCGAGGTCGTCGCCGGCAACGTGCACGGACGCACGGTCGTCGCGGTCGATCGCTGAATACTAAGATTTCACAAGCGTTTGCATATTGACACGTTAGGATTTGAGTACAGAACACCTGAGCCTGTGAGGAGTCCGGCATGCCGGTACCCAAGTCCACCGTCGAGAACTCGCCGCGGAAGCTCCTGCGCGACGTCGTGCTCGAGAAGATGCTCGCCGCGATCCAGGACGGCACGCTCCAGGCGGGCGAGCGCCTCAACGACGACGAGCTCGTGCAGTGGCTCGGGGTCAGTCGCACCCCCATCCGTGAGGCGATCGCCAAGCTCGTCGACTACGGCCTGGTCGAGATGGAGGCGAACCGGTACACCCGCGTCGCCACCCCGACCGGCAAGCAGGCCGCCGACACCACCCAGGTCCTCGGTGGGTTCGTCGAACTCGCTGCGCGCTGGGGCGTGCCGAAGCTCGACGCCTCCGCCGCCAAGGCGCTGACCGAGCACCTCGAAGCCGTGCGCTCGTACTCCGAGCAGCAGGACAAGCGCATGGACGCCGAGCTCGAGACGGTCATCTCGCTGCTCGTCGACGCCGCCGACAACGAGCTGCTCGACAAGTTCGCCGAGTCGCTCCTGCCCCGCGCACGGTTCCTCTCGCTCGCCCAGGGTGCGTGGCAGTTCTGGGACTACAAGCACTCGGTCGACCCGCTGCGTGCGGCCATCGCGAAGCGTGACGGCGACGCCGCCGCGGCCGCGATCCGTGCGCTGACCGCGACCGCCGAGCAGCAAGCGGACGAGCTCCGCGCTGCCGGGACCGCCGCCGCCGGCTGACCCGTCCAGCGATCCCCGGCCGCCTGGGCCACGATGGACCCGTGAGCAGCAACGACGACGTCCTCATCCGGGCGGCCGGGGTCCGCGTGACCCGGTCCGGCCGGGACCTCCTGCACGACATCGACCTGACCGTCCGGCGTGGGGAGCACTGGGCGCTCCTCGGGCCGAACGGTGCCGGGAAGTCGACGCTGCTCGCGGTCCTCGGCGCCACCGGGCACCCGACGGCCGGCACCGTCGAACTGCTCGGCCGGCGACTCGGACGCGTCGACGTCCGGGAGCTCCGCGAGCACATCGGGCACGTCGACCCCCGCCACCGGATGCTCTCGCCGCTGACCGTCCTCGAGACCGTGCTCACCGGGCTCACCGGCACGACCGACCTCATGATGCGGTGGGAGCCGACGCCCGCGCAGGTGGCCACCGCCGAGCAGCACATCGCCGACGTCGGGCTGACGGCGCGTCGGGACGCCCGCTGGCCGGTCCTGTCGCAGGGCGAACGCGGACGGACGCTGATCGCCCGGGCGCTCATGTCCGAGCCGCAGCTGCTCCTGCTCGACGAACCGGCGACCGGACTCGACGTCGCCGCGCGCGAACACCTGCTCGAGACCGTCGACGCCCTGCGCCACCGGCACCCCGAGCTCGGGAGCGTGATGGTGACGCACCACCTCGAGGACCTGCCCGCGTCGACCTCGCACGCGATGCTGCTGCGCGACGGCGTCGCGGTCGCCCAGGGCACCTCGGACGAGGTCATCACGTCCTCGGCGGTCTCGCACGCCTTCGACTTCCCGCTCGCGATCCTCCGGGCCGAGGGGCGCTGGGCCGCCCGCCGCGCGTCCTGAGCCGCGGCGCACCGCACTCCGGGGCGGTGCTGTCCCCTGTCCCACCCTCGGCGATCCGGTCGGTACGCGGTGATGCGTGGTGCCTCGTGCCCCGTCGCCGGTGCGCGGTGCTGGGCTGCGTTGTGCCGGCTCGCGCCACGGCGCTGCCCACTGCGCCACATGAGGACCGGTTTGCCCGCCGGTCCGTCGGGTCCGTACCCGCCCCGGTCCGCCTACCGACGCACCGCCCGTCCGATCAGTCCGTCGTCTCCAGGAGCGCCACCTCCCAGTTGCTGCGCTGGATGGTCGCGTCGAGCTCGCGGAGCTCCTTGGCGAGGTCGTCCGCCCGGGACCGCAGCGTCGCGGTCGGCAGGGCGGCGAACGTGCGGAGCTCGCTGCGGAGCTGTCGGTACCCGCCACCTCCTCCCGCGGTCGCGTCCGCGGCGCCGGTCACGAGCGCGTGCCGGAGGCGCAGGGCGTCCCGGCGTGCGAGGAGCGTCGTGATGGTCTCGCCCGAGGCCAGCCGGGTGGACGCGTTCGTCGCGTTGATCCTGGCGAGCAGCACCTCGAGGTCGTCGACGGCCCGCTCGGCCTCGGCGAGCAGGGACGCCGCGTCCTCGTCGGGCTCCTCGCCCTCCTGGTAGCGGGCGTTGGCGGCGATCCGCGAGCGCAGCTGCTCGATGCGCTTCTGCAGGTCGGCGCGCTCGATGAGGGCCTCGGCGAGTTGCATGTCGCCATCCAACCAGCGCACGCGGCACACCGCCGGGTGCGGCGGACGGGAGGCGCGGGTCCGGCCCGACCCGCGCCTGACGTCAGGTAGGTGGTGGCGTCACGCCGTGGCGCGCGCGGCCGCCTTCGCCGCGGCCGGCAGTGCGTCGAGCACCCGTCCGACGGCCCGCTCGTCGTGCGCCGCCGTGACGAACCACGCCTCGAAGACGCTCGGCGGCAGGGTCACCCCCGCGTCGAGCATGGCGTGGAAGAACGGCGCGTACCGGAACGCCTCCTGCGCTCGGACGTCGTCGTAGTTCCGCGGGGCGGTCTCGGTGAACGCGAACGAGAAGAGGTTGCCGGCGTGCTGGACGGTGTGGGCGACGCCCTCGGCGGACAGCGCGTCGCTCGTCGCCGTCGCGATGGTCGCCGCCGTCCGGTCGAGGTGCGCGTAGACCTCCGGCGTCGCGGCCCGCAGCGTGGCGATGCCCGCGGCGACCGCGAGCGGGTTCCCCGACAGCGTGCCCGCCTGGTAGACGGGGCCGAGCGGGGCGAGGTAGTCCATGACCTCGCGCCGACCACCGAGTGCTGCGAGGGGCATGCCGCCGCCGATGACCTTGCCGAACGTGACGAGGTCGGGCTTCCACCCGGCGCCGTCCGGCACGACCTTCGACGCCTCGAGGCCCCACCACCCGGCGGAGCCCACCCGGAAGCCGGTCAGGACCTCGTCGACGATGAGCAGCGCACCGTGCGCCTGCACGATCTGCGCCAGGGCCCGGTTGAACCCACGCTCGGGGGCGAGGACGCCCATGTTCGCGGCCGCTGCCTCGACGATCACGCCGGCGATGCGCTCGGAGTGCTCGTCGAACGCGCGGCGGACGGCGTCGAGGTCGTTGTAGGGCAGCACCAGGGTCTGTGCGGCGGTCTCGGCGGTGATGCCGGCACTGCCGGGGAGCGCGAGCGTGGCAACACCCGAACCGGCCTCGGCCAGCAGGGAGTCCGAGTGGCCGTGGTAGTGCCCGGCGAACTTCACGAGCAGGTCGCGACCGGTGTACCCGCGGGCGAGCCGGATCGCGGTCATCGTCGCCTCGGTGCCCGTGGACACCATGCGGAGCTTCTCGATCGGGCCGTCGCCGTCCACCGACACCCGCTGCTTCACGAGCTCGGCGAGTTCGGTCTCCCCCGGGGTCGACGCCCCGAAGCTCAGCCCACGGGCCGCCGCCTGCTGCACGGCCTCGACCGTCGCGGGGTGCGCGTGCCCGAGGATCGCGGGCCCCCACGAGGCGACGAGGTCGACGTACTCACGCCCCTCGGCGTCGGTGACGTAGGCACCCTTCGCGCTCGTCAGGAAGCGGGGCGTCCCGCCGACGGAGCCGTACGCCCGGACCGGCGAGTTGACCCCGCCGGGGATGCTGTTCTTCGCGCGGCCGAAGAGCTGGTCGTTCGTGGTCATTCTGGGGCCTTCCCGGTCGAGGCGATGCCGTCCACGGCACTGGTGCTGCCGGAGGTGCGGAGTCCCGCCTCCTCGTTGAGCTTGCGAGCGATGTCGACCGCGAAGTAGGAGAGGATCGCGTCGGCGCCGGCGCGCTTGATGCCGACGAGCGCCTCCATCGCCGCGGCGTCGCGGTCGATCCAGCCGTTCTGCGCGGCTGCGGTGATCATCGCGTACTCCCCGGAGATCTGGTACGCCCAGACCGGCACCGGCGAGGTGCGTGCGGTCTCGGCCAGCACGTCGAGGTAGCTCATCGCCGGCTTCACCATGACGATGTCGGCACCCTCGGCGATGTCCTGCTCGACCTCGCGGAGGCCCTGACGACCGTTCGCGGCGTCGATCTGGTACGTGCGACGGTCGCCCACGAGCGAGGAGTCGACGGCCTCGCGGAAGGGACCGTAGAACGCGCTCGCGTACTTGGCCGCGTACGCCAGCAGCGCCGTGCCGCTGTGCCCGGCCGCGTCCAGCGCGTCCCGTGCGGCGGCGATCTGGCCGTCCATCATGCCGCTCATGCAGACGAGCTCGGCACCGGCCTCGGCCTGCACGACCGCCATGTCGCGGTACCGCTCGAGCGTGGCGTCGTTGTCGACCGAGCCGTCCGCGGCCAGGACGCCGCAGTGCCCGTGGTCGGTGAACTCGTCGAGGCACAGGTCGGACTGCACGACGAGCGCGTCACCGACCTCTTCGCGCGCGACACGGATCGCGACGTTGAGGATGCCGTCCGGGTCGGTCGCGCCGGACCCCTGCGCGTCCTTCGACGTCGGCACGCCGAACAGGTTCACGCCGCCGATCCCGACCGACGCCGCCTCGTGCAGGGCACGGCGGAACGAGTCGAGCGAGTGCTGCTGGACCCCGGGCATGCTCGTGATGTCGATCGCCTCGGTCGCCCCCTCGCGGATGAACATCGGCAGCACGAGCTCGGCGGGGTGGAGCCGGGTCTCGGCGACGAGTCGACGCATCGCGCCGGTCGCGCGGAGTCGTCGGGGGCGGACCTGGGGGAAACGGCCGGTCACTTCGGTGCCTTCCTGTTCGGGGCGGTGGGGTTCAGGGACTCGACGACGGCGTCGAGCAGGGCTTCTGCGGATCGGCTCCGGGCGACCACGTGCACGGGCAGGCCGGCGGCGCGGGCTTCGGCAGCGGTCCCGGGTCCGATGCACGCGATGACGGTGCGGGGGTCGAGCGGGGTCATCCGCCGGGCGATCTCGCGAGCGATGCTGCCGCTCGTCACGAGCACGGCGGCGGGCGGGGAGTCGAGGACGACCGGCTCGTCGCCGGTCCCCACGGTACGGTACGCGACCACCTCGTCCACGTCGATCCCGCGGGCGCGCAGGGTGTCGACGACGGTCGGGGCAGCGAGGTCCGAGCGTGGGAAGAGGACAGTGCCGGAGGTGTCCGGCAGCGCATGGGCGAGCGCGGCGCCCGAGGACTCGGACGGCACCAGGTCGACGACCCAGCCCGCAGCACGCACGGCACGGGCGGTCGGCTCGCCGACCGCCGCCACCCGCAGGTCGGACGGGAGGCGCGCCACCCGTTCCGCGACCACGCGCACGGCCGTCGCACTGGTCACCACCATCCACGCGTACCCGGCCACGTCGGTGCCGTCGGTGCGGTCGGTGCCGCCGGTACGCGCGGTGCCGTCGGCACGCGCGGTGCCGTCGGTCGCGGGTCCCGAATGGGCACGATCCGGCTCGGTCGACGCGGCCGGGCGGCCGGTTCCGCCCGCTCGCCGACCGGCCGACGGCGCGTCCTGCCCGCTCGCCGACGGCGCGTCCTGCCCACTCGCCGACGGCGCGTCCTGCCCACTCGCCGACGGCGCGTCCTGCCCGCTCGCCGACTGCGGACCGGACCCGGCCGGCGGAGGTGCGTCGTGCCTCCTGGACCCGCCGGACGCGATCAACCGGTCGACCGCAGCCTCGAGGGCGGACCGATCAGTGGGTGCCGCGTCCGCGATCAGCGGGACGACGAGCGGGTCGAGCCCGCGCTCGCGGGCGGCCGCGGCGACCCGGTCACCCCACGCCCCGCCGCGCGGGACCAAGACGACCGGCTGTCGTGCCGCGTCCGCGGTGCTGACGTCGGGGTGCGTGGCGACCGCCTACTCCGCCGAGGTCGCGAGGTCCGCCAGGTCGGCCGCACCGTTCTCGAGCAGTTCGGCGGCGACCCGGCCACCGAGCTCGAGCGCCTCGGTCAGGCGGTCCTGTGCGGAGCCGTCGAGAACGGCGGCGTGTGATGCGGTGCGGTACTCGGAGCCGTCGGGCCGGTAGACCGTCGCGGAGACGAGGAGCATCTCGGCATCGACGATCGCGGTGGCACCGATCGGGGCGGAGCACCCGGCCTCGAGCTTCGCGAGCACCTCGCGCTCGGCGGACACGGTCAGGCGGGTCGGCGCGTGCTCGATCTTCCGCAGGGCCGCGAGGAGGTTCCGGTCCGTCTCGTCCGCGCGGGTCTCGATCGCGAGCGCTCCCTGCCCGGGGGCGCTCGGCCAGAAGCCGAGGTCGAGCAGCTCGGTCGCCGCGTCGAGCCGGTCGATGCGCGTCAGGCCGGCGGCGGCGAGGACCACCGCGTCGAGGTCGTCGTCCACGCGTCCGAGGCGGGTGTCGATGTTGCCGCGGATGTCCACCACGTCGAGGTCGGGCCGCTTGGCCTTGAGCTGCGCGACGCGGCGGGGCGAACCCGTGCCGACCTTCGCGCCCTCGGGCAGGGTCTCGATGGTCGCGGCGTTCCGGGCGACGAGGACGTCTCGGGCGTCGGCGCGCTTCGGCACCGCGGCGATCGTCAGCCCCGGGTACGGCGCGGTCGGGAGATCCTTGAGCGAGTGCACGAGGACGTCGACCTCGCCCGCGACGAGTGCTTCGCGGAGCGCGCTGGCGAACACGCCCGTGCCGCCGAGGCTCGCGAGCGAGGCGCGGTTCGTGTCGCCCTCGCTCGTGACCGTGACGAGCTCGACCGGTCGACCGGACGCCGTCGCCAAGCGGTCGGCGACGTCCTGCGACTGGGCGACCGCGAGCCGGCTGGCACGGGTGCCGAGCCGGATCGGGGCCGGGCCGTCGGGGCTGCCGGTCGGCGCGGACGCGTCGGTCACGGGGCGAGTCCGGCCGCGGCGGGCTTGAACCCGGCGCGCACGTTCTCGCAGCACCCCGGACGGCAGACGTCGTACCAGGGACCGAGGTCGGTCAGGTGCGGGCGCTCGCTCGTCGGGGTGCCGTTGACACGCTCGAGGACGAGGTCCACCAGACCGGAGACGTAGGCCGGGTCGACACCCGGGGTCTGCGTGCGCACCGACCAGAAGCCGAGCTCCTGAGCGGTCTCGGTGGCCTCTTCGTCGAGGTCCCACATGACCTCCATGTGGTCGCTCACGAAGCCGAGCGGGACGATGAGCACGGCACGGGTCTGGCCGCCCCTGAGCTCCTCGTTCATGTAGTCGTTGATGTCGGGCTCGAGCCACGGCTGCGTCGGGGGGCCCGAGCGCGACTGGTACACGAGCTTCCACGGCGGCGTGCTCGTGCCGCGGAGCGACGCGTGCTCGGGCTGCTCGAGCAGCTCCGCCCACGCCTGGTCGAGGACGACCTGCGCGACGGCGAGGTGCTGGGCCTCGTACGCGCCGTGCTCGTCGAAGCCCCGGTGGTCCGGGCCGGACTTGGCGGCGTCGGTCGACGGGATCGAGTGCGTCGAGAACAGCACGTGCAGCTCGGTCGCGACGTCGAGGCCGTCGTTCTCGGCGATCGCACGCGCCATGCCGTCACGGACGCCGTCGACGAACGGGCGGACGAAGCCCGGGTGGTCGAAGAACTGCCGGACCTTGTCGATCTGGATGGTGTCGATCAGACCGGTCTCGGACAGCACGCGGGCGTAGTCCTCGCGGTACTGGCGACAGCTCGAGAACGACGAGTAGGCGCTCGTGGCGATCGCGATGAGCTTGTTGTAGCCCTTGTCGGCCGCCTCGGTGAAGGCCTCTTCGAGGTAGGGCTCCCAGTTGCGGTTGCCCCAGAGGACCGGCATGTCGATGCCGCGCGCGGCCAGCTCGGCCTCGAGCGCGGCCTTGAGCGCACGGTTCTGCGCGTTGATCGGGCTGACGCCGCCGAAGTGCCGGTAGTGGTGGGCGACCTCTTCGAGGCGTTCGTCCGGGATGCCGCGGCCCCGGGTGACGTTGCGCAGGAAGGGGATGACGTCGTCCTGGCCCTCGGGTCCGCCGAAGCCGGCGAGCAGGATCGCGTCGTACGCGACCGGGACCTCGACGTGCTCGGGACCGTCGGCGGCCGCGGGGGTCGCGGCGAGGACGGCCTGACCGTTCGTGATCATGCTGGTGTCGGTCACGAGAGCACCTCCGGCAGCTCGGTGGTCGTCACGCGACGACCGGTGAAGAAGGGCACCTCTTCCCGCACGTGCATGCGGGCTTCGGTGTAGCGCAGGTCGCGCATGAGGTCGACGAGGTCGACGAGGTCCGGGCTCTCGAGCGGCAGGATCCACTCGTAGTCGCTCAGCGCGAAGGTGGCGATCGTGTTCGTCAGCACGCGGCGGTACTTCGCGCCGGCGATGCCGTGGTCGCGGAGCATCTTCGAGCGCTCTTCTTCCGGCAGGAGGTACCACTCGTAGGACCGGACGAACGGGTAGACCGTGATCCAGGCCTCTGGCTCCTTGCCGCGCAGGAAGGCGGGGGTGTGGCGCTTGTTGAACTCGGCTTCGCGGTGCATCGCCATGGCGTGCCACACCGGCTCGGCGTCCTGGAAGAGCGCCGTGCGGCGGATCTCGCGGAGCACCGCCTGGATCGCCTGCGCGTCGTCGCCGTGCAGCCAGACCATGACGTCGGCGTCGGCGCGGAAGCCGGACACGTCGTAGAAGCCGCGGATCGTCACGCCGCGCTCGGCAGCGGCGGCGATGACGGCGTCGAGCTCGGCCACCGCGTCGTCGCCGACCGTGTGGATCGGCCCGAGCGGACGGCGGAAGACGGCCCACAGGGCGTAGGCCGTCAGCATGTTGGGGTCGATGCCGTCGGGGGAGGTCTCGTGTGCGTCGTGCGTGGGCACGGTGGAACTCATGTGTCCATTGTCCTATCGGTCACAAAGGTGACGCCGCTCCCCTTTCGACGGCGAGCGCTACCGCCGTCGGAGCACCGCTACGACGATACCCCCGACCACTGCCACGCCCGCTGCGAGGCCGGCCAGGTACGGCACCGGCTTCTCGTCGATCCCGCGCTTGACCTTCGACGCGGCGATGCCGATCTGCTTCGGGACGTTGAGCTTGTCCTCGATCGCGTCGAGGGTGTCGAACAGCTGGGCGCGGGTCGACGCGACGCGGTCGGCCAGGTCGTCGTGCTGATCGGTCACGTGGGTCCTCCGGGGTGTGGGGTGGTGGACGGGACGGTCGTCGCTAGAAGCGGCCGCCGACGTCGGGCTTGCGAGTGCCGTACTGGGTCGGCGGGGTCGGCTTCTTGCCGAGGCCCTTCACCGCGTTGACGTCGTTCTTCACGCTGTCGATGGTGCGCTTCGGCGTGATCGGGAGCCCCTTCTTCAGGCGCTTCCAGCCGAGCAGGCCGAGGATGCCGGCGACGATGAGCATCACGACGGCGATCACGAGCGCTGCGAGCCACGCGGGCATCACGGTCGCGAGCCCCATGACGGCGGCGGTCAGCAGCACGCCGATCGCGTACAGGACGATGACGAGCGCGCCCACGAGCAGACCCGCGGCGAGGCCGAAGATCTTCGCCTTCGTCAGCATCTCGGCCTTGAGCAGGTTCAGCTCACCCGTCACCAGCTCCTTGACGAGCTTGGGGACGTCGCCGACCAGGCCGAACAGCGAACGCGGCTTGCGGTCGCGGGTGTCTGTCATGAGGCCTGGCTGTCCTTCTTCTGCCCGACCTTGCGGACGACCTTCTTCGTCTGCTCACCGACGAACTCGGCGACGTCGGGGGTCTTGTCGGCGATGAATTCCTCGGCGACGTGGACGCCCTTCTGGACGCCGTTGCTGTTCCAGATCTTGCCGCTGACGGTCTTGATCTGCTCGTACCGCGCCCGTCCGGCTCGCGATCCCAGGACGTACCCGAGAGCGGCGCCGGCGACGAACAGGAGCTTGCCTCGCATGTGCGATTCCTCCGTTGGGTCAGTGTGCGTGGTCATGCGCCGAACGGAATACGTCCGGCGTTCCTGCAACAGTAGCCCTCTCCCAGTGTGCGGTCCGCTCAGGAATCCAGGATGTGCTCAGCGGCGGTCCGTGCGGCCGCGACGATGCCGGCCAGCCCCCGGCCCGTCGATGCCTCGCCGATCCCGACGACCCCGTCGGCGAGCCCCGCGGCGGTCGTGTCCGGACCGTGCCACCGGACACGTGCGGCACCGACGACGGCGGACGGCGCGATCGGCACGCCGAGCAGGGCGGAGGCGTCCTGGGCGGCGCGGGTCCCGGTCGCGTCGTACGGGTCGACCTGGAGGCTCCTCCCGATCTCGACCGCGTCGGCCGCGGCTCCAGGGGTGGTCGCCGCGACCCCCGTGTCCGTCGTCGCGTAGCTCAGCCGCAGGACGTGCCGGCCCCCGGCCGCCTCGGCCAGCCACGGCCACTTCACCGTCGCGTGCGTGATCGCCTTCGCCCGGACCCCGGGTGCGTCCGGGTGCACGAGCATCCCGGTACCGCGCGGCGCCGCGTCGAGTTCGTGCTGGTCGACCACGAGCGTCACGAGCTCGATGCCCGTGCGCACGGGTCCGGCCGTGCGGGCGGGGTCCGCCGTCGAGGCGAGGACGTGCTCGGCCACCAGTCGCTCGGTCTCGCCGTCGTCGGTGCGGACCTCGACGGCGTGCTCCTCGATCGCGGTGGCCCGGGTGTGCAGGCGGACGTCGACCCGGTAGGTCTCCATGTCGGCCACGAGCTCGTCGACGAGCCGCACGGTGCCGCCGCGGATGCCCTGCACGGCGGACCCGGCCGTCGCACGGGCCCGCAGTGCGAGGACCGCGCGGGCGAGGGACCCCTCGCGCAGCAGCGCCGCCCGGAGCCCGGGAGCCACCCGGTCCGGGTCGAGGTCGTCCGGGTGCGTCGAGTGCACGCCGGCGACGATCGGCACCACCAGGTCGTCGAGGACCTGCTCGCCCATGCGCTTCCGGACCAGCTCGCCGAGCGACGGCGCCTTCGACCCGACCAGGGACGGCAGCAGGGAGTCCATCTGCGCGCGGAGCGCCGCCTTCTGCCCGACCACCGCGAGGACGTCGGCCGCCATCGGGCTCCCCGGGATCCCGAGCAGTCCGGTCTGCGGGATCGGGGACGTCCGGCCGTCGCGGGTCATCAGCCACGCGCCGCGCGGGTCCGGCGTGGTGACCTCGTTGCCGAGGCCGAGTTCGATCGCCAGCCGGCCGACGGCGTCGTTGCGGGTCGCGAACGAGTCCGCCGCCATGTCGAGGTCGAGTCCCGCGACGGTGTGCCGACGGACCATGCCGCCGAGCACGCCGGAGCCCTCGACGAGGACGACGTGCGCGCCGCCCTTCGCCAGGTCCCGCGCCGCGACGAGTCCGGCGACCCCGCCGCCGACCACGACGACGTCGGTCACGCCCGCGCTCCGGTCGCCGCGGCCGTCCCGTCCCCGAGCTCGTGGACGAGGGACACGATGCGGGTGAGCACGGTCGGGTCGGTCTCCGGCGGCACACCGTGCCCGAGGTTGACGACGTGCGCCCGGGCCGCACCACCGCGGCGGACGACGTCGCGCACGTGTGCCTCGAGCACCTCCCACGGGGCGGAGAGCATCGCCGGGTCGATGTTGCCCTGCACGGTGACCCCGGTGCCGACCCGGCGCACGGCCTCGTCGAGCGGCAGCCGCCAGTCGACGCCGACCGCGTCGACGCCGACCCGGTCCGTCCCGAAGGTCGTCATGTCGCGCAGGACCTCGCCGCTGCCGACGCCGAAGTGGATGCGCGGGACGCCGAGGTCGGCGACGTGGGCCAGGGCGTCGGCCGAGTGCGGTGCGACGCGGGTGACGTAGTCCTCGCGGGAGAGCGAGCCCACCCACGAGTCGAACAGCTGTGCGGCGGAGGCCCCGGCGAGCACCTGGGCCCGGAGGAACGCCCCCGACACCCCGGCCGCCCAGGCGAGCAGACGCGACCAGGTCTCCGGGTCCGAGTGCATGAGCGTCCGGGCGCGGATGTGGTCCTTCGACGGTCCGCCCTCGACCAGGTAGGCCGCGAGCGTGAAGGGCGCCCCGGCGAACCCGATGAGCGGGGTGTCGCCGAGCTGCTCGACCGTGCGCGCCACGGCGTCCGTGATCGGGGCGAGGGCAGTCGCGTCGAGCTGGCCCAGCGCATCGACGTCGGCTGGGGTACGGATCGGGGACGCCAGCACCGGCCCGCGTCCGGGGACGATCTCGACGTCGACGCCCGCGAGCTTGATCGGCACGACGATGTCGCTGAAGAAGATGCCGGCGTCGACCCCGTGCCGGCGGACCGGCTGCAGCGTGATCTCCGACGCCATCGCCGGGTCGAGGCAGGCGTCGAGCATGGCCGTGCCGACGCGCAGTTCGCGGTACTCCGGCAGGGACCGGCCGGCCTGACGCATGAACCACACCGGCAGGGTCTCCGGCCGGTCGCCGCGGAGTGCCCGGACGAGGGGCGAGCCCGACGTCCGCCCGGAGACGAGCGGGTGCGAGGCGGGGAGGGCGGTCGTGGATGCGTCGGTCACCGCACGATTCTCCCATCGGCGAACGGAACGTATCCCGAGCACGCACGATGGGAACGGGAGCCGGGCGCAACGCGAGTTACCATGGAAGACGTGCTCATCTGTCTCACGGCGTCGCATCGCAACGCCAGCTTCGATCTCCTGGAGCGACTGAGCATCGGCGCACCGACCGCCGCGAGCCGTCTCGTGACGGACTCCGACGTGCTGGACGGGGCCGTCGTCCTCGCCACGTGCAACCGCTTCGAGGCCTACCTCGACATCGCCGGCGACGACCGCGACTCCGCCGTCTCGGCCACCGTCGACGCCGTCGCCACCGCGAGCGACCTCGACCCCGCCGAGGTCCTCCGGTCCGTCAACGTGCTCGGCGGCAAGGACGTCGTGCAGCACCTCTTCGCCGTCTCGAGCGGCCTCGAGTCCGTCGTCGTCGGCGAGACCGAGATCTCCGGGCAGGTCCGCCGCTCGCTCGAGGACGCCCGCTCGAACGGCACCACCACCTCGGACCTCGAGCGGCTCTTCCAGGAAGCCGCGCACACCTCCCGCGGCGTCAAGACCCGCACCCGCATCGGCGCCGCCGGCCGGTCGCTCGTGCGGCTCGGCCTCGAGCTCGCGTCCTCCCGCGTGACCGACTGGGGCCGGACCCGGGTGCTCCTGATCGGCACCGGCAGCTACGCCGCGACGACCATCGCCGCCCTGCGCGACCGCGGCGCCGACACCATCCAGGTCTTCTCCCCCTCCGGCCGGGCGCCGTGGTTCGCCGCCAAGCACGACCTCGTCGCCGCACACGACCTCCGCCAGGCCATCGGTTCGAGCGACGTCGTGATCACCTGCACCTCGAGCGAGGTCCCGGTCGTCGAACCGGCCGACCTCGACGACGGCGTCCGGCGCATCGTCATCGACCTCGGACTCCCCCGCAACGTGGACCCCGACGCGGCCGCCGTCGACGGCGTCGAACTGCTCGACCTCGAGACCATCAGCATCCACGCCCCGATCGCCGAGCTGAACGCCGAGTCCGAGGCCCGCGCGATGGTCGAGGACGCCGTGTCCCGCTTCCGCGCCCAGGCCCTCGAGCAGTCGACGACGCCGGCGCTCGTGGCCTTCCGCAAGCACGTCTTCGACATCCTCGACGACGAGATCGACCGCGCGAAGCGTCGTGCGGACGGCGACGACGCCTCGGCCGAGCAGACCGAGCGCGCCCTGCGGCACCTCGTCGGCGTCCTGCTCCACCGTCCCTCGGTGCGCGCTCGCGAACTCGGTCGCGCCGGTCGCGGCGAGGAGTTCGTCGGGGCGCTCGACGCCCTCTTCGGTGTCCGTCCCGAGCCCGAGGCGGAACTGCCGTCGCCGGTGGTGCCGCTCGCGGAGCGCACCGCGCCCGAGCGGATCGAGCGCGACCGCACCGACGAGGCGGACGCGAGCTGAGCCTCCAGGGCCACCCCGCGACCCTGCGTGTCAGTGCGCTGCTGCTGGTGCGCGAACGCCGCGTGCTCATGGTGCGCGCGCGGATGCGCGACGTCCTGTACCTCCCCGGGGGCAAGGCGGAGCCGCACGAGAGCGACGTCGAGGCCGTCGTCCGCGAAGCCTTCGAGGAGACCGGCCTGCGGCTGACCGCCGACGACGTCGAGCCGTTCGGCACCGTCACCGAGCCGGCGCACGGGCAGGCCCCGGGCACGATGGTCGCGATGGCGCTGTTCCTGGTCCGTCCAGGAGGCGCGCTCGACTCCGCCACGCCGGTCGCCTCGGCAGAGGTGGACGAGGTCGAGTGGGTCACCTCCGCGGACGCGGACCGGTGCCCGCCGGCGGGCGTGGAGACGCTCCGCCGCCTCGTGGCGGCGGAGCTGATCGACTAGGTCAGACCTGGTCGCGGTCGGTGTAGTGCCCGACCTCGCCGTCCGGGGTGGGCTCGGCCTCGCCGGGGATGTCCGACTCGACGTACTCGCCCTCGCCGTCGCCACCCTCGGGACGGGTCTCGCCGGGGATGTCGCTCGAGACGAACTCGCCCGCGGGCTCGTTCGACGCCACGGGGGGCTCGCCCGGGATCTCGCTGTCCGTGAAGGACCCGGCACGGGGCTCGACGCCGTCCGACCGGCCCTCGTCGCCGCGTGCCTGTTCGTGCTTGCCTGCCATGTCGACCTCCGTTGCTCGTGCGTTGGCGCGTGCCCTGGAGTGTCCTCGGGGCGGCTGGGCGCCACCCGAGTCGTGTACCCCGGGGCGGTGGTTGCGTTGGCTCATGCAACGTCGCGCTGGTTCCCCACTGCTCGTCGCCGTCGGCATCGTCACCGTCGGTCTGCTCGCCGGCTGCTCGTCGGGCGGCGCCACGACCCCGTCGGCCACGACGACGGAGACCGTCACGGCGACACCGACATCGACACCGACGCCTTCGTCCGCGTCGTCCGGCTCGGCGTCGTCGCCGAGCACGTCGGGCGGCGCGTCGGGCGGATCGTCCGGTGGTTCCTCGGGTGCAGGGTCCTCGGGCGCTGGGTCCTCGGCGTGCGCCACGTCCTCGCTCGCCGGGAGCATCGAGGCCGGCAGCGGTGGCGCTGCCGGCAGCACGTACGTCCACCTCGTCCTGCGGAACACCGGGTCGTCGACGTGCACGCTGCAGGGCTGGCCGGGGGTGTCCTTCGTCGGCGACACGAACGGCACGCAGATCGGCAACGCGGCGACGCTCGACCGTGCGGCGCCCCACCCGACCGTCACGCTGGCGTCCGGGCAGAAGGCCGTGGCACCGCTCAAGGTCACGAACTCGGAGAACTACCCGGAGTCGACGTGCGACCCCACCTCGCCCGACGGCTTCCGGGTGTACCCGCCCGGGTCGAAGGAGTCCCTGTTCATCCCGTACACCGCGTTCGCCGCGTGCCGGTCGGAGGACGTGACGGAGCTCGACGTGCAGGCCTTCGTCCCCGCGGGGCAGGCCGCCGACTGACGTCTGCCACGATGGGACCGTGGTGGTGATCGCGGAGGAACGACCGGCCGGGGACGAACTCCTGGCGCTGTACCGCGACGTCGGGTGGACGGCGTACACGCGGGACTCGGAGACCCTCGTCGCCGCGGTCCTCGGGTCCCACCTCGTGCTGACCGCCCGGGACACGACGGGCTCGCTCGTCGGGCTGGTCCGGACCGTGTCCGACGGCGTGACGATCGTGTACGTGCAGGACGTCCTCGTCGCACCCGAGCACCACCGGGCCGGCATCGGCGGGGCCCTACTCGACGGCGTCCTCGAGCGGTACGCACACGTGCGCCAGACCGTGCTGACGACCGACGCCGAACCGGGGCAGCGGGCGTTCTACCAGTCGCGGGGCTTCGTCGAGGTGCACGACGTCGTGCCGACTCCGCTCCGCTCGTTCGTCCTGCTCCACTGACCGGAGTCGCTCAGGACTCCGGGTCGTCCATGAACGCGCGGACCTCCTGCGCGCACCGGCAGGCCGCTGCGAACCGGGCAGCCCACACCAGGGCGTCGTCGCGCGTCGGGACGTCGAGGATGCAGAAACCCCCGATGAAGGTGTCCTTGCCGGGGCGGACGGCCGGGTCGTGCACGGTGCCGTCGGTGTCGACCAGGGCACCGGTGTCGGGCGGGAGGAGTCCCCCGCCGAACACCCACACGCCGGCGGCCTTCGCGTCGCGCAGCACCGCGTGCGTCGCGTCGGAGACGGCCTGGAGGTCGGCCACGGGGAACACCATCGTGCCCTCGTCGAAGGAGATCAGGTACTCGGTCACGAGCGTGAGGGTACGCTCAGCGGGCCGCGGGCTCGTGCACGGTCTCGAGCACCTCGGTGCCCATCGTCCGCAGGGCGTCGATGACCGCCAGCCGCCGCTGCAGCGAGTCGTCGTCGAACGTCACCGTGACGGCGTAGCTCACCGACGACCCGGGCCCGCGCAGAATCCCGGCCTCGGCCCGCACGCCCGTGCTCGACCCGGTCGCCGAGACGACCTGCAACCCGTGGTCCAGTGCGCGGTGCGCGAGCGGGTCCAGCCCGAACGACCCCGCGACGAGGCTGAGGTCGGACGCGAGGGACAGCCATCCGAGCACCCGGTTCGACACCGCCTCGTCGACGACCTCGCCGAGTGCCAGGCCCCGCATGAGCCAGGCGAGCTCGCCCGTCGGCGCGACCGAGGCGTCCGGAGCGTCGTCCGGCCCGCGACGGTCCCGCACCCGGTCGATGAGGGCGGTCCGTTCGATCCCGAGCGACTCGGCGCGCTCGCGGACGGCGTCGATCCCGACGGTCGAGAGCAGCGCGTTCATCGCCCAGGCGTCCGCACCGGCACCGACGAGGGTCGCCAGGTCGGACACCTGCATGGTCGGCTCCTGCAGGAACTGCCAGAGCCCGGCACCGGTCGCCGTGTCGCGCGCCATGCGCTGCAGCCGGTCGCCGTGCAGCCCGCCGTCCTCGAGCCGCGCCGCGACCTCGACGAGGAGCAGCACGCGGCCGAGGCTCGCCACCGGTTGGACGAGCGTGTCGTCCACGGCCAGCAGGGCCTTGCCCGTCGAGGTGTCGATCACCGAGGCGCTGACGGACGCGCCGTCCCGTGCGATGGCGCCGAGCGCCTGCAGCGTCGCGGCGAACCGGTCGTCGGCACCACCGCGGTGCCGCCCGCGCGCACGCCCGTCGGCCCCGCCGGCGTGCTGCCGTCGCCGCGACCGGCGAGCCGCTCCCGGCTCCGACGACGGAGCCGCGTCCGGCTCGGCCATCACCAGATCGAGACGCGCTCGGCCGGGTCGAGGTACATCGCGTCCCGCTCGGTCACGCCGAAGGTGTCGTAGTAGACGTCGATGTTGCGGACCACCTGGTTGCAGCGGAACTCGGTCGGCGAGTGCGGGTCGATGCTCAGCAGACGGGCGGCTTCCTCCGGACGGATCGCCATCCGCCAGGCCTGCGCCCAGCTGAGGAAGAAGCGCTCGGCACCGGTGAGGCCGTCGACCACCGGTGGCTCCTGCCCGTCGAGGGACAGCAGGTACGCCTTCCACGCGATCGACAGCCCGCCGAGGTCGCCGATGTTCTCGCCGATCGTCAGGGCGCCGTTGACGTGGCCGTCCGGGACCTCGGTCGGGACGAGCGCGTCGTACTGCGCGATGAGCGCCTTGGTGCGCTCCTCGAACGCGGTGCGGTCCGCCTCGGTCCACCAGTTCTCGAGCCGGCCGTCGCCGTCGTACTGGGAGCCCTGGTCGTCGAAGCCGTGCCCGATCTCGTGCCCGATGACGGCACCGATCGCGCCGTAGTTCGCGGCGGCGTCACGCCCGGCCTCGAAGAACGGGAACTGCAGGATCGCCGCCGGGAACACGATCTCGTTGAACCCGGGGTTGTAGTACGCGTTGATCGTCTGCGGGGTCATGAACCACTCGTCGCGGTCGATCGGCCTGCCGATCTTGCCGAGCTCGCGGTCGACCTGGAAGCTCGCGACGGCACGGACGTTGCCGATGAGGTCGTCGGCGGACACCGGCAGCGCGGAGTAGTCCCGCCACTTGACCGGGTACCCGATCTTCGGCGTGAACTTGTCGAGCTTGTCGAGGGCCCGAGCACGCGTCTCGTCGGTCATCCAGTCGAGGGCGGTGATGCTCTGCCGGTAGGCCTCGACCAGGTTCGCGACGAGGTCGTCCATCGTCGCCTTCGAGGTCTCGTCGAAGTGCTCCTGCACGTAGATGCGGCCGACCGCCTCGCCCATGGCCCCCTCGACCAGCGAGACCCCGCGCTTCCAGCGCTCGCGCTGCTTGGGCGCACCGGTGAGCGCGGTGCCGTAGAACGAGAAGTTCGTCGCCGAGAAGGCGCTCGTCAGGTAGGCCGCGGAGGCGCGGATCACCTGCCAGCGCAGCCAGTCCTTCCAGACGTCCAACGGCTGGTCGCGGAGCAGCTCCGCGAGACCGGTCACGAACGACGGTTCGCGGACGACGACGGTCTCGAAGGCGCCGGCCGGTGCGTCGATCGCTTCCCACCAGAGGCGGAGGTCGATGCCGTCGGCGAGCGCCGCGACCTCGGCCCACGGCAGCTTGTTGTAGGTCTTCTGGCTGTCGCGGGTGGTGACGTTGTCCCAGTGCTTCGACGCCAGTGCGGTCTCGAGTGCGATGACGTGCTCGGTGCGGTCGCCGCCGTCCTCGAAGCCGGCGAGCGGGAACATCGCGGCGACGAACTCGCGGTACTTCGTGCGGATGTCCGCGAAGCGGTCCTCGCGGTAGTACGACTCGTCGGGCAGCCCGAGGCCGGACTGCTCGAGGAAGACCACGTAGGACTCCGGGTCGCCCGGGTCGTTGTCGACGAAGAGCTGCAGGAAGCTCGGCAGGCCGAGGCGCTCGAAGCGTCCGACCATGCGGATGACGTCGTCGACCGAGTCGACGGCGGCGATCTCGGCGAGCAGGGGCTCGATCGGCGCGGTGCCCAGGGCCTCGAGCCGGTCCTCGTCGGTGAAGGAGGTGAAGAGGTCGCCGACCTTGCGGTCCTCGGTGCCGGGCGCGGCCTGCTGGGAGCGCTCGATGATGTCCCGCACGGCGATCTCGGCGGCCTCGGCCAACACCGTGAACGAGCCGTACCGTGCCTTGTCGTCGGGGATCGGCGTCGATGCGATCCACGAGCCGTTCACGTGGCGGTACAGGTCGTCCTGCGGGCGGACCGCGGCGTCCAGCTCGTCGGTGTGGATCCCGGAGGTGCTTGCGACGTCGGTCATGCGGTCAACGATAGCCACCGTCGCCCTGATCGAGCGGTGTCAGCCACGGTGGGCACCCCGGCGCCCGAGTGCCCGCGCTCCCGCGAGCCCGCCGAGCCCCGCTGCGAGGAGCACCCCGGCGACGCCGAGCGGCACCGAGGGGTCCTCACCCGTGTACGCGAGCCGCCCGCCGGGCACGGCGGTGATCCGGCCCGCGGTGGCCTGCGGGGCGGCCCGGTGGTTGCCGGTGGAGACGCCGGGACCCGCGCCGGGACCGGGACCGTGCTCGGGTGCGGGGCGGACCGAGAGCCTCGGCAACACGAGTCGGAGCGCACCCTGCTCGACCCCCTGCACCCGCTGCCGGGCGACCACGACGTCCCCGGGCAGCGTCGCGCGCGGGACGACGAGTTCCCAGCCGCGACCGATCGCGGCGGTGATCGGTCGGCCGTCGGCACCGTCCACCGGCGTCCCGCTCGCGGTCTCGAGCGCCACCACGCCGCCGGGCTCGCCGGTGCCGGAGAGCCGCACGGAGCCGTCGGCGAGCTCCTCGACCGAGCCGGTGATCGCGATCGGCACGGTGACCAGGGCGTCCGTCGTCCCGATCGGTGTCCCGTCGTCGAACGTCGTGACCGTGATCCGGTGGAACCGCACGGTCTCGGGGAAGGGCAGCTCCGCGCGCCAGGTGGTGTCGGTCGAGGTGGTGGCGACGACCGGTTCGCCGTCGGCACCGAGGACCGGCCCGGACGCGTCCGCGAACCGGAGCGTCGTGCCGACCGGCGCCCGTCCGGCGAGGGTGGTGCGCCGGGTCTCGCGGGAGGCCGAGGCGGTGCCGACCTCGGCCGCTCCGGAGAGCTCGTACGAGTCCCGGCCGATGCCGTTGACCGTGCCGTCGAACACGCGCTCCACCACGATGTCGTGTCGGCCTGGTGCACGGTCGCGCAGGACCGCACGCCAGGGTGCACCGGCTTCGGCGGTGACGTCCGCGACGGGTTCGCCGTCGTCGGTGACGACGTAGCGTGCCGGACGGCTCACCCCGCTGCCCTCGAGCGTGATGGTGCGGGTGAACGGATCGATCGTCGGGACCCACGTCGGCGGGAGCAGCCCGAGCACCTCGACGGGCAGGTCGACCGTCTCGCCGGTCACCTGCGACGTCGCGTGCACCACGCGGGGCCCGGGGCCGACCCGGAGTCCGACGCTCCACACGCCGTCGCGGACCTCGGTCCAGACGGTGTCGGCGCCGTCGACCGCGATCGCGACGCTGCCGCCCGTGGGTCCGGTCCCGGTCAGCTCGACGCGTCCGGTGGCGTGCTCGATCGAGCGGACCTGCGCGGTGAAGTCCGCCGCGGGGGTCGTCCGCTCGTGGGCCGGCGCGGCGACGGCACCGCTCAGGCCGACGACGGGCGAGAACGCCACGGCGACCGCGGCGCACCAGGCGGCGATCCGCCGGAGTGGGGTGGATCGGACGGACTTCGACATGGGCAACGCTCCTCCTGTGGTACGTCACACACCATATACGTGTCGACGGACATCCTCGGCGAGATCGTCACGAGCGGTGGACTGCCGCTAGCGTCGACCCCATGGGACTTCCGTGGAAGCTGCACGGGGACGGCGCGACCGTCTCCGCGACGACGATCGTCGCGCCGGACGAGCGCCTCACCTGGGGCCGGACGATCGGCCTCGGCGTGCAGCACGTCGTGGCGATGTTCGGCGCGACCTTCCTCGTGCCGCTGCTCACCGGCTTCCCGCCGGCGACGACGCTGCTCTTCAGCGGCATCGGCACGATCCTGTTCCTGCTCATCACCGGCAACCGGCTGCCGAGCTACCTCGGGTCGTCCTTCGCGTTCATCGCCCCGATCGCCGCCGCGACGAAGATCGGCGGCATCCCGCTGGCGCTGTCCGGGATCATCGTCGTCGGGGTGCTCCTCGCGGCCGTCGGCGCCGTGGTGCACCTGGCTGGCGCCGGGTGGATCGACCGCCTCATGCCGCCGGTGGTCTCCGGCGCGATCGTGGCCCTCATCGGCTTCAACCTCGCTCCGGCCGCCCGCGACAACTTCACGAAGGCCCCGGTCGTCGCGGTGATCACCCTCGCCGCGATCATCCTCGTGACCGTGCTCTTCAAGGGGCTCATCGGGCGCCTGTCGATCGTCATCGGCGTGGTCGTCGGGTACGTGGCGGCACTGATCGCCGGCGAGGTCTCGTTCGACGCCGTCGGCAAGGCCGCCTGGATCGGCCTGCCCGAGTTCACCGCGCCCGCGTTCGACCCGTCGCAGCTCGCGATCTACCTGGCGTTCGTGCCGGTCGTCCTCGCGCTCATCGCCGAGAACGTCGGCCACGTGAAGGGCGTCGGACAGCTCACCGGTCGTGACCTCACCCCGCTCACCGGGCGAGCACTCTTCGCCGACGGCATCTCCACCGTCCTCGCGGGCGTCGGCGGTGGCTCGGCGACGACCACCTACGGCGAGAACATCGGCGTGATGGCCGCCACCCGGGTCTTCTCGACCGCGGCGTACTGGGTGGCCGCGATCGTGGCCGTCCTGCTCGGCCTCTCCCCCAAGGTGGGCGCCGTCATCTCGTCCGTCCCGCCGGGGGTCCTCGGCGGAGCGACCACCGCGCTCTACGGGCTCATCGGCGTCATCGGCATCCGGATCTGGGTCGAGAACCGCGTCGACTTCGCGAAGCCGAAGAACCAGCTGACCGCGGGCATCGCGCTCATCATCGGCATCGCCGACTTCACGTTCTCGTTCGGTCAGGCGAGCTTCGGCGGGATCATCCTCGGCACGGTCGCGGCGATCGTGGTCTACCACGTGATGGACCTCGTGGGCCGTGCCCGCGGGACCGACGAGGCAACGCCCGAGGCGCCGGAAGCGGCCCACGCCGCCACCGGCGGGGTCCCCGCCGAACCGCGCGCTGACTGACGCGGGTACCCGCCGGACGGGAGGCGCGGGTCGGCGCCGACCCGCACCTCCCGTCCGACCCGTCACCGGTCCGGGCGTGCGCGCACCACGCGTGGTCCGCATCGCCGCCAGAATGGGTCGGTGCCCGGACCGACGCGACCCGCAGTGACCACCGAGCGGCGCGCGGTCGACCGCGACATCGTCCGCCTCGCGGTGCCGGCGCTCGGTGCGCTCGTCGTCGAGCCGCTGTTCCTGCTGACCGACACCGCGCTCGTCGGGCACCTCGGTGCGACGCCCCTCGCTGCCGTCGGCCTCGCCGGCGCCGTCCTGCAGACCGTCACGGGGCTGCTCGTCTTCCTCGCGTACTCGACGACCCCGGCCGTGGCCCGCGCGCTCGGCGGAGGCGATCGACGCGGGGCCGTGCACGCCGGCATCGACGGGATGTGGCTCGCGCTCGTGCTGGGCGTGGTCCTCGCGCTCGTGGGCTGGCCGCTCGCCGGACCGCTGGTCGACCTGTTCGGCGCGTCGGCCGACGTGTCGGCGGCGGCGACCGCCTACCTGACGGTGTCGCTCATCGGGCTGCCCGGGATCCTGGTCGTCACCGCCTCGACCGGGTTGCTCCGCGGACTGCAGGACACGAGGACGCCGCTCGTCGTCGCCACCGTCGGGTTCGTCGCGAACGGGCTGCTCAACGCCGCCCTCATCTACGGCGCCGGCTGGGGTGTCGAGGGGTCGGCCGCCGGCACCGTCATCGTGCAGTGGGCGATGGCGATCGTCTACGTCCGGATCGCGGTCCGCGCGGCGCGGGCCTCGGGGGCACCGCTGCGGCCGGGCGCCTCGGGTGTCGCGCGGGCGCTCCGGTCCGGTGCCTGGCTGTTCCTGCGGACGGCCTCGCTGCGTGTGGCGATGCTCGCGACGGTCGGCGCCGCCGCGGGGCTCGGGACGACCGGGCTCGCGACCACCCAGGTCGGGTTGACCGTGTTCTCCACCCTGGCGTTCGCGCTCGACGCCCTGGCGATCGCCGGGCAGGCACTCGTCGGACACGGGCTCGGGGCACGGGACCCGGCGCGGGTGCGGCTGGTGACGCGGCGGCTCGTCCTGCTCGGGATCGCCGGCGGTGTGCTGCTCGGGATGCTGACCCTCGCCGTGAGCGGGGTGCTCGGGCCGGTGTTCTCCGACTCGTCCGCCGTGCGTGGCGCGCTGCCCGTCGTCCTCGTGCTCATCGCCGTGGGGATGCCGGTCGCGGGCTACGTGTTCGTGCTCGACGGGGTGCTGATCGGCGCCGGGGACGCGCGGTACCTGGCGATCGCGGGTGGGGTGAACCTCGTGGTGTACCTGCCCCTGCTCTGGTGGGCGGGTGGGACCCTCGCGGGGCTGTGGGCCGCGTTCGCGCTCGGGTACATCGGGGTGCGGGCGGTGACGCTCGGGGTGCGGGCACACCGGCGCGGGTGGGTCGAACAGGCGTTGGCGCGGTGAGCGTGCGTCCGGCTCCCGCTCCGGCCGCGGCCTCGTCCGTCGCGTCGTCGGCCGCGCTCGCCACCGTCGGCATCGGGGTGCAGGGCGTCGCGAAGCTGCTCGTGACCGTCGTCGTCGGTCGGGTGTTCGGCACCGAGACCCTCGGGCAGACCACCGCGCTCCTGTCGCTCTCCGTCTTCGCCGCGCTGCTCTGGCCGAACGCCGCCGGCAACACGGCATCGCGGTACCTGGCGATCGCGCTGCGCGGACGACGCTCCGACGCCGCGGTGAACCGGCTGCTCGGGCTGTCCATGCTCGTCTCGACCCTGGTGCTCGCCGCCGTCACCGTGCCGATCGCCCTCGCGTGGGGCAACGGCCCGGGCACGGTCCTCGGCGGCGTCGCGGTCGTCGTCGGGTACGGGCTGTACTGCTACGCCCGCGGAGCGCAGCTCGGGTACGGCCGTGCTCCGAAGGTCGCGCTGTGGGACGGCGTGACGAGCGTGCTCGCGCTCGGGCTGCTCGTGCTCGCCTGCGTTGCCCGGCTCGAGCCGTTCGTGCTGCTGCCGCTCGCGATCGGGTACACCGTCTTCGCCGTCGCCTGCTGGCCGCGGGGGAACGGGTTCGGGCCTGCTGCTCGCGAACCCGTCGGCGGGGTGCTCGGGTTCGCGGGGTGGAACGTGCTCGCGGTGGTGACATCGAACGGGTTGCTCCAGCTGACGATGATCTCTGCGCAGGTCACCGTCTCCGCCCACGACGCCGGCGTCTACGCGGCCGCGTTCACCCTGGCGACCCCCGCGTCGATGCTCGGGCAGGCGCTGGGGCAGGTGCTCGTGCCGGCGTTCGCCCACCGGACGGACGGCGGGTCGCTCCGGTCCCGCGGGGCCGTCCTGTTGGTGGTCGGCTTCGCTGCCGGCACCGCCGTGGTGTTCGGCCTCGTGGCGCTGCTCGCCGGGTGGTTCCTGCCGATCGTCTACCCGGCCGAGGGCGCTGCGGCCGTGGCGGACCTGCGGTACCTGATGGTCGGAGTGTGGGTGTTCACCGTCGGGCTCGTGCCGGCGGCGCTGTTGCTGGCGGCGGGGCGGTCGCGGCAGGTGGCGCTGGCGTCGGTGGCCGGGTTCGTCGTCGGGGCGGTGCTCATGGCGGTGCTCGGGCCGGTCGCGGGGGTGGCCGGGGGGACGACGGGGTTCCTCGTGGGGAGTGCGGTGAACCTCGTGGCGGTGGTGGGGCTCGGGATGCGTCGAGGGAGCCCGTAACCTGCCGTCGGCGACTCGTACCGTGGGACGATGGACCTCGAGCGAATCTGGCCGCTGTTCGGATTGCGGCTCACCACTCCGCGGCTGGAGCTCCGGCCGCTGCGCGATGACGACCTCCCGGGCCTCGTCGACGCAGCCCTGTCCGGCGTGCACGATCCCGCTCGCATGCCGTTCGGTGTCCCGTGGACGGACGCCGAACCGGACGCCCTGGCTCGTTCACTGGCGCAGTACCACTGGAAGCTCCGGTCCGGGGTGACCAGCACTGCGTGGGGCGTGAGCTTCACGGTGCTCCACGACGGCACACCCATCGGCGTGCAAGAGCTCCACGGCCGACGCTTCGAGGCGCGGAAGACCGTCGAGAGCGGTTCTTGGCTCGCGCGGCCTCATCAGGGCCTCGGATTCGGCACGGAGATGCGAGCTGCGCTCCTGCTGTTCGCGTTCGACCATCTCGGTGCCGAATGGGCGGAGTCGAGCGCGGCGGCGTGGAACCACCCGTCGCTGCAGGTCTCGGAGAAGCTCGGCTACCTGATGAACGGTGTGACTCGTGCGCAGACCCGCGACGACGAAGTCGTGGACGAAGTCCGGGTCCGGCTGAAGCGGGACGACTTCGTCCGCCCGCACTGGACGCTGCGGACTACGGGGACCGAAGCCGCGATGGAACTGCTGCGGTAGCCGTCCGCTCGGACGACGGAGGCACGGCCGGCGAGCCGGAGGTCCACTCGCGGGCCTACGAGCCGGCGGTCTCGATCATCGCGAACACGTGTGGGGCACTCCAGCGCAGGAGCGCCTCGGAGGGCGGTGCTTCGAGGTCCTCGCCCCAGATCGCGACGGCCGCCCCGGACATCGGACCCGCCAGACGCGCGCCCGAGTCCCCGTCCCAGGCCCGGAGCGACCAGTTCTCGCGGAGATCGGCGACGGTGTACTCACTGTCGGCCGCATCGAGGTCCGTCGGCACCTCGTACAGGTAGTACGAGTCGTAGTTCAGCAGGTCGATCCCGGCCGCGTACAGGTCGTTCGCACCCGCCCGGCGCTCGCGGCGCTCGCGGCGTTCCGCCGCGTCCTCGGTGTCGCCGTCGAAGCTCCAGTAGGTGACGTGGATACGCGGATCCAGTCGCCCGATCGCAGCCCGGTCGATCCCGTCGTTCCACGCCCACACCGCACGGTTGCCGACGGCGGACGCCATCGTGTTCAACCACCGGACGCGTTCGTCGGCGGTGACGTCGCCGCCCCACTCGTCGCCGCCGATGTGGACGGTGCGGCTCGACGGGAAGGTCCGCGTGACCTCCTGCAGAAGTCGTGCGGCCAACGCGGAGCTCCCGGGCACCGACGTGTCGAGTTCGCTCTCGCCCGAACGGATCCGGTCCACCCACTTCTTGCCGTGTCCGGCCTCGAGGAGGGCGAACGCCGCAGCCATGTGGCCGGGGGTGTCGATCTCGGGAACGATCGCGATGCCTCGTTGCGCGGCGTACCGGGAGATCTCTCGCGCTTGCGCCGCGCTGAGGAACGGCCGACCGGTGATCCGACTCGTGTAGACGCCGTCCCGGAGATCGGCGTTCGCGAGGGTCTGGCCGAGGACCTCGCTCTCGATGCCGACGTTCTGGTCGTCGGTGAGGTGGAGGTGCAGGAAGCGACCACCGTGATCAGCGAGGAGCGCGATGTACTGCTCGATCAGCGCCACCGGGTAGTAGGCACGAGCCACGTCGAGCATCACGCCGGTGTCGGGACGTGCCCGGGTCGCGCGGGCAGTGGTGACGCTCGTGGCCGAGGTGCCGCACTTCGACAGGGAGAACGCTCCCGTGCACGCGAGGACCGCGTACTTCCCGGCCGGCGCACGAGGAGGCGCGGTGTGCGTCGCGTGGATCGTCGCGCTCGCACCGGCAGCGAGTGACTGCACCGAGACGTGTCCGAGCGTGTACCGCTTGCTCCCGGCCGCCAGGGAGAGCCACGCGTCGGCTGCCGGCTTGCGCGCCACCGAGGTGTTCTTGACCGTCAGCGTCGTGCGCACCGTGGTGCGTGTCGACGTGGTGGTGCTGCTCGCGGTGACCTTGGTGACCACCAGCCGCGGAGCTCCGGACGCATCAGCAGTGCCCGCCGATCCGCCGATCGCGTCCGCTCCGATCACGACTGCCGCCGACATCGCGATCACCAGGCCGACGGCGATGCTGCGCTTCACGCGCGACCCCGAGGCTGCCGTCGTCCTCGCATCCGGATCGCGTCTCCCGAGCCCCACAGCACCCCACCCTCGAACCGCTCCGGCGCGGACGGTCCGAGCAGGATCGCACGATCGTACTGGACGCCGTCCCCTGCGACGAGGCTGGCCCGGCACGACGGGTCGCACCCTAGGGTGATCGGGTGTCTTCCCCCGCCGAGGCCCCCGGTCCCACGACCACGACCACGACTGAGACCGAGACGACGGGCACACGCCGGACCCTGCTCGCCGTCCTCCCGTTGACGACGGCGTGGGCGGGAGCGGCGGCCGTCGTGGTCGTGCCGACCGCGAGCGTGGTGGTGGGTGCCGTCGTCGAGCGCTCCCCCGCCGCGTTGCCGTTCATCCTCATCATGACGCCGGCGATGATCGGCGGGGCGGCGGCGGTGTTCGTGTTCGGACTCGCCGCGGGCGCACTCGCGGGTCTGCCCGACCGGTGGCTGGGTCGACGCCGTCCGAGCGTCACCGGCGACGTGGCCGCCGTGATGATCCTGACGCTGCTCGTGGCGGGGACGTCGGGTCTCGCCCAACTGCTCGTGCCGTACCTGTTCCCGTGGCCCGTGACGGCTCAGGTGATCGGTGTGGCAGCCGTGACGGCCGTGTCGACGCTGCTCGTCGTCGCTGCCCACCGCAGACGCGAACGTCGGCGGCACGACCTCCGATCGACTGCTGCAGCGCAGCCGACGACCGAGGTGCGACGCTAGCGCGCTCGTCCCCGCCGGAGTGCGACCAGTCCGGCGATGCCCAGGACGAGGCCCACGACACCGCACAGCATCCCGCCGAAGTACACCGCCGCAGCGCCGAAGTTCACGCCGCCTCCGATCGGACTGAGGATCACCCAGACCGACCCGACGGCCGTCGCGACGAAGCCGATCCCGAGGACGACGACCCCCGTCGTCACGAGTCTCCGGCCGTCAGTCACGGTCGGCTTCGCGGTCTGCTTCGCGGGCTGCACGCTTGGCAGCGCGTCGTGCTCGCGCCTCGGCGTCCTGTTGCTCCTGGAGCGGGCTCTTCTGCATCGATCCCCGCGCTGCGAGCACGATCATCACGACGACCAGCACGAGCACGACCGGGACCAGGAAGGTCAAGAACACGCAGCGCCCCCATCGGTCACGAGGCTCTCGGTCGAGCCTCGTGTGCATCGTAGCCCGCGGGACACCTCAGTGCCGGCTCCCGTCCGCCGGCCCCTCCGCCCGCGGCGGCCCCGTCGTGTCCCCGATGCGGAGCTCCGAGCGGAACGCCGCCGGCTGGGGCTCGGCCCCTTCGAGCATCGCCAGGGCAGCACGGGCCGCCGCCTGCCCCTTCTGCACGAACGGCTGCACGAGCGTGGTCAGCTGCCGGATGCGCGTGCGGTGGAACAGGCTGTCGTCCACGGTGATGCCGTCGAACCCGACGACGCTGACGTCCTCGGGCACACGGAGTCCGGCGTCGAGGGCGGCCGAGATCACCCCGACGGCGAGGACGTCGCTCTGCGCGATGACCGCGGTCGGCCGGGGCCCGTCGGGGGCGAAGAGCGCGGTGCCGGCGATCCGGCCTTCCTCGACCGAGCTGCCGGCAGCCTCGATCGCGACCGAGTCGGGGTAGACCCCACGGACCCCGCGCAGGCGTTCGAGGGACGTGAAGGCGATGCCAGCGGCCTCGCGCTCGGCGTCGATCGGCCCGCGGCGGTGCGCACCGTCGAGCGGCAGCGACACGATGGTGACCGCCTCATGTCCGAGGTCGCGCAGGAATGCTGCCGCGCGGCGGGCGGCCTCGCGGTTGTCGAGCTGGATCGGCACCGCACCCTCGATGTCGTCCGCCTCGATCGCGACGACGGGGATCTGCCGACGCCGGAGCACGGCGACCGCGGGGTCGATCCGCACGTTGCACCCGACGAGGACGACGGCGTCCATGGGGGCGTCGACGAGGGGGACGGCGCCCTGTTCGTCGTCGAGGGGGCTCCGGACGAGCAGCAGCGAGGCACCGGCGGCACCGGCCACCTCGGCGATGCCGTCGAGCGTCAGGACGTTCACCGGGTCGCGGAAGGCATCGCTCAGCCGTTCGTCCATGACGACGCCGATGACGCCGGAGCGACCGCGGCGCAGCGAACGGGCACGCGGATCGGGGCCGCCGTAACCGAGCTCGGCAGCAGCGGCCAGCACGCGGGCCTTGGCGTCCTCGGAGACCGGGCCGCTGCCGCTGAACGCGAGCGAGGCCGTCGAGGGCGCGACCCCGGCAGCGCGGGCCACCGCGGTGAGGGTCGGACGTCGGGGGCGGACCGGGACGGGACCGGCCGGGACCGCCCTGGCGCGCGGGGCATCGGCGGCGTCCTCGCGGTGGTGCTCCGTCCGCGACGCGCCGGGTCCTGTTGCCGGTTCGTCCATCGCCCGTTAGCGTAGCCGGAAACAGCGGTCGAATCGATTCGACCGAGCCGCGACACGCACGGCAGCACAGCAGCGAAGCACGATGGGACCACCATGACGACGACGTCCGCCCGCACCACACCCTCGACACGGGCCTGGATCACCGCGGTGTTCGTCGTGTTCACCCTGTCCGGCCTCGACATCGCGACCTGGCTCGGCCGGATCCCGAGCGTCCGCGACTCCCTCGGAGCGAGCACCTTCGAGATGGGCCTGCTCGTGCTCGGCATGGCGGTCGGCTCGATCGGCGGCCTGACCTTCGCCGGGCACATCGTCGCGAAGCTCGGGGCTCGCCGCGGCGTCCAGGTGGCCGCAGCGTGCCTGGCCCTCGGGATGGTCTTCGCCGGACTGGCGGTGAGCCTCGGGTGGGGCTTCGCCGCCATCTGGATCGCGCTCATCGCGTTCGGGTTCGGCAACGGCCTGTGCGACGTGTCGATGAACGTGTCCGGCGCCGCGGCGGAGAAGGCCGGCGGCCGCACGATCATGCCGCTGTTCCACGCCGCGTTCAGCCTCGGCACGCTCGCCGGTGCCGGCCTCGGAGCCCTCGCCGAGGCGCTCGAGGTCCCGGTCGCGTGGCACTTCATCGTCCTCGTCGTCGTCACGAGTGCCGCGATGCTCGTCGCCGTCACGCACTTCCAGGACGAGCACCGCTTCGAGGAGCACGTCGCCACGGACACCAGCCCGGTGCCGACGCCGGTCAGCCGCTGGCAGGTCTGGGCCCAGCCGTCGACCCTGCTCATCGGCGTGATCGTGCTCGGCATGGCCCTGGCCGAGGGCTCGGCGAACGACTGGCTGCCGCTGGCCATGATCGACGGGCACGGCCTCGACAACGCCGCGGGCGCCGCCGTCCTCACGGTGTTCCTCGCCGCCATGACCGTCGGCCGGGTGGCCGGCAGTCCGCTCATCGACCGGTTCGGGCGGGTGCCGATCCTCCGCATCAGCGCCGCCGTCGCGGTCGTCGGCCTCGGCATGCTCATCTTCATCGACAACGTGCCGCTCGCCATCGTCGGGGTCGTGCTGTGGGGTCTCGGGGCGAGCCTCGGCTTCCCGATGGGCATGTCCGCCGCGGCCGACGACCCCCGGACCGCCGCCGCTCGGGTCAGCGCCGTGGCGACGATCGGGTACGTGGCGTTCCTCGCGGGACCGCCGCTCATCGGGTTCCTCGGCGAGCACGTGGGGCTGCTCGGTGCGCTCCTGGTGGTCTTCGTGTTCATCATCGCGGCGGGACTCGCGTCGGGCGCTGCCCGTGAGCGCGGCGCCGCCGCCCGGCCGACCCGCCGTGGCGGCGACGTGGACGGCGGGGGCGAGCCGCGCCTCCAGGCCCAGCGCGCCGACGCGGCCACGAGCGCCGACAGCACCACGGGCGGTCGGGACGCCGGTTAGGCTCTCCGGGTGCGTCTCGTCATCGCCCGCTGCTCCGTCGACTACGCGGGCCGGCTCTCAGCCCACCTGCCGCTCGCGACCCGTCTGCTCATGCTGAAGGCCGACGGTTCGCTGCTCGTCCACTCCGACGGCGGCAGCTACAAGCCGCTCAACTGGATGAGCCCGCCGTGCTCGATCGAGATCACCGAGCCGGACGAAGAGCAGTCGAGCGCCGGCATCACGCAGGTGTGGACGGTCACGCAGAAGAAGACGCAGGACAAGCTCATCGTCTCCCTGTACGAGGTCGTCTCCGACGAGTCCCACGACCTCGGCGTCGACCCGGGCCTCGTGAAGGACGGCGTCGAGGCGCACCTGCAGCAGCTCCTCGCGGAGCAGATCGAGCTCCTCGGCGACGGCCACACGCTGGTCCGCCGCGAGTACATGACCGCGATCGGCCCGGTGGACATCCTCGCCCGCGACGAGGCCGGGGCGAGCGTCGCCGTCGAGATGAAGCGGAACGCCAACATCGACGCGGTCGAGCAGCTCACCCGGTACCTCGAGCTCATGAACCGCGATCCGCTGCTGCGGCCGGTGCAGGGTGTGCTCGCCGCGCAGACGGTGGCGCCGCAGGCGCGCACCCTCGCCGAGGACCGCGGGATCCGCGTCCTCGTGCTCGACTACGACGCGATGCGGGGCATCGAGGGCGGCCACACCCGCCTCTTCTGAGCGGTCGGACTGGAGGCGCGGCTCGCGTCCGGCGGTGACGCCGCGCCCGCCGGGCGGTCGCCACCAGGGCCCCGGCTAGGCTGAGTGGGACATGACCAGCCCGTTCTCCGCCATCCTCTTCGACCTCGACGGCACCATCAGCGATTCCGCGCCGGGCATCCTCGAGAGCCTCACCCACACGTTCCGGAAGGTCGGGGTCCCCGTGCCGGACCACGCGACGCTGCTGTCGTTCGTGGGCCCGCCGATCATGGACACCTTCACGACGGCGATGGGCATGGACGCCGAACAGGCCGAGCACACGCTGTCCGTCTACCGCGAGCACTACTTCTCGCACGGTGCCCTCGACTCGACGATGTTCCCCGGGATCGACGTCGTCCTGCGCACCCTGCACGACGCCGGGCTGCCGATCTCGACCGCGACGAGCAAGCCCGAGACCCCGGCGACGTACATCCTCGAGCACTACGGCCTCACCGGCGACATCGACATCATCACGGGTGCCAGCGACGACGAGGTCCGGTCGTCGAAGGCCGACGTGGTCGAGGAAGCACTGCGCCGGCTCGACGCCCGCGGGTTCGACACGAGCCGTCCGGTGCTGATCGGGGACCGCCTGCACGACGTCCAGGGGGCGGCCGTGCACGGGGTCCCGACGATCTTCGCCGAGTGGGGCTACGGCTCCCCCGCCGAGGCCGAGGGCACCATCGCGCAGGCTGCGACCCCGCTCGACCTGCTCCCGATCCTGCTGCCGTCCTCGTGACGACCGGGGCGGGCGGCCGGACCGCGGCGGGACTGCGCGGTGCCGCCTGGCTGCTGCCGGCAGCCATCGTCCTCATCGCGCTGAACTTCCGCGGGCCGATCGTCGCGACGGCCCCGGTCATCGGCGACGTCCGCGTGGACCTCGGTCTGACCGCGACGGTCGCCGGGCTGCTGACGACGATCCCGGTCCTCTGCTTCGCGCTCGCGACGCCGTTCGCCAGCTGGGTCATCGCGAAGGCCGACCCCGAGCGCGCGGTGTCGCTCTCCCTCGTCATCGTGCTCGTCGGCACCGTCGTCCGCTCGATGCCCTCGTCCGCGGCGCTGCTCGTCGGCACCGCCGTGATCGGCATCGGCATCACGATCGGCAACGTGGTGATCCCCGTCGTGATCCGGCGGGACACCTCGCCCGAGCAGGTCGGCCTGGTCACCGGCGTCTACACGTCCGCGCTCAACGTCGGGTCGATGATCACCTCGCTCGGCACCGCGCCGATCGCCGCGAGCTGGGGCTGGCCGGTCGCGATCGCGGTCTGGGCGGTGTTCGCCGTGGTGGCCGGTCTCGCCTGGACCTACGCGGTCGGTGCCCGGGCCGCGTGGCGCCGCCCGACGGCGTCCGAGCCCGTCGTCGAGACGGGGCCGATCGACCAGGTCCTGGGCACGGGTGCGATCCGGACGGTCGACGGCGGTGCGGGGTCCGCGCAGGTGCGCCCCGCTCGTCGGCTCATCACCTGGGGGCTGACCCTCGCGTTCGGCGGCCAGGCGTTCTCGTACTACGCCCTCACCGCGTGGATCCCGACGCTGCTGCACGACGAGATCGGCTTCTCGAAGGCGTCCTCCGGGGCGAGCTCGTCGGTGTTCCAGATCCTCGCGGTCGTCGGGGCGCTCGGTGTCCCCGTGCTCGCGGCGAAGTGGCGTCCCCGCGCGATCATCGCCCTCGTCGCGTTCCTCTGGCTCGCGATGCCGCTCGGGCTGCTGTTCGCCCCGCAGCTCTGGCTGCTCTGGTCCGTCCTCGGCGGCGCGGCACAGGGCGGCGGCATCACGGTGATCTTCATCGTGATCGTCCGGATCGTGTCGAGCGACGCCGACGCGCGGCGGATGTCCGCGTTCGTGCAGGGTGGCGGGTACCTGCTCGGTTCCGCGGGGCCGCTCGTCGCCGGTTCGTTGCACGGGATCACCGGCGACTGGACGGCACCGTTGCTCGTCGTGCTCGTCGCCGTGCTGACCCTCGGGATCGTGGGGACGTTCGCGGCCCGACGGGTGGCCTGAGTCCACCGGGCCGCTGCCGTCGGGGCCGCTGTCCGGCCCACTGCGGTCCGGCCTGCTGCCGTCCGGCACGCTGCTGCCTGAGACCCCGTTCCGGCTCGACCGGGGATCCGCTGGTGCGGCCCGGTCGCACCCGCACGTCGTCTCAGCGCCGCGCGTGACTTCGGGGCGAGCTGGCGGCACCGTCCCGGTCCACCGTCATCCCGGGCGGCCAAGGTCCGGAGGGTGGACACTCGACGACCCGCACGGTGGCGGGACCAGCCGCTCGCGGCACGCTGCGCCCTGCTCCTGATCGCGGCCGGCATGACCGTGCTGCTCGGGTGGAACCTGGCCCGCGGCGGTGACTCCGGGTTCTACGAGGCGTCCGCCCGGTCGATGTCCGAGTCGTGGCCGGCGCTCTTCTCCGGCGCGTTCGACCCCTCGGCGACGATGACCCTCGACAAGCTCAGCGGGTTCGCCGTTCCCCAGGCGCTCAGCATCCGGCTGTTCGGCGACTCCACCGCCGCACTCGCGCTCCCCCAGGTCGTCGAGGGTCTGGTCACGCTGTGGGCCTGCTCGCTCGTCGGACTCCGGTGGGCCGGGGTCGGGACGGGGCTCGTCGCCGCGGGTGCAGCGGCGACGACGCCGATCTTCGTGTCGATGTTCGCCCACCCGATGGAGGACGGCATGGTCACGGCGGCCCTGGCAGTCGCCCTGCTCTGCTGGCAACGGGCGGCGATGACGGGCCGGTGGTGGCCGCTCGTCGCCGCCGGGCTCGCGGTCGGCGTCGGGTTCCAGGCGAAGATGCTGCAGTCGTGGTTCGTGCTGCCCGCACTGGTGCTCGGGACGCTCGTCGCCACGGCCGGCCGGGACGGCACCCGACTCGGCACCGGCGCCCGCATCGGTCGCGCGGTGGTCCTCGGTGCGGTGTCGGTCGCGGCGTCGCTCGCGTGGGTGGTCGGGCTGGCCCTCACCCCGGCGGGCGCCCGACCCTGGATCGACGGCTCGACCGACGACAGCCCGTTCGCGATGGTGTTCGGCTACAACGGGATCGACCGGTTCCTGCCGGGAGCGGTGCCCGGCTCCGTCAGCACGACCGAGGGTCCCGCCGCCCGGCCAGCGCGCCTCGGCGGTCCGGGCGGCGTGACGAAGCTCATCGAGCCGCACCTGGCGTCGCAGGTGGCCTGGCTCCTGCCCGCAGCCCTGTTCGCGGTCGTGCTCGCCGGCGTCCTGCTCCTCGTCCGCCGGTCCGGCACGCGGGTCGGCAGCGTCTTCGGTCGGGCGTTCGACACCCGTGCCGGTTCGGCCACGCTGCTCGTGGTCACCGTCTGGCTCGTGACCGCGGCCGTCGTGCTCTCGGTGGCGAAGGTGCCGCACACCGCGTACGTCGCTGCGGTCGGTGTGCAGCTCGCCGTCCTCGCAGCCCTGGGGTGGCGCGGCGCCGTCGGTCTGGTCCGGGCGCATTCGGCGTGGCTCCGGGTGGTGCCGGTGCTCCTGGCGACCGCGCAGCTCGCGTGGTGGGCGTTCCTGGCCCGAGGTGCCGCGATGCCGGAGGTGCTCGCGACGCCGGCCCTCGTCGTCGGGGTCGCGGCCGTGCTCGCGACGGTGGTCGCGTTCCTGTGGCGACCACGCTGGGAGGGGACGCGCGGGCCGGGCCGGCACCGCGCCTCCCGGGCCGCGATCGCCCTGGCAGCCGGACTCGCACTCGTCGCCGGCCCCGCGGCCTTCTCGCTGCAGGCGCTCGACGCCGCACGCGACGGGAGCGGGAGCGACGCCTCGGTCGGATCGTGGGTCCCGCGCTGGCGGGTTCCGGACGGTCGGGCCGAGGCCTTCCGGGTCTCCCGGCCGGACTGGTGGGGTGGGTCCTCGGCGCCGTACCCGGTCGTGTTCCGGCACCTCGTCCGGACGGCGCGGCGCCTCGACGGGTACCGCGCCAGCGTGCCGCTCTTCCTGACCGACACGTGGCGCATCTCGTCGCCGGTGATCGACGCGACCGGGCTGCCGGTGCTGACCGACGGCGGGTTCTCGGGGACGGTGCCGGTGTTCACGGCGCGGCAGGTGCGGCAGCGGATCGCCGGCGGACTCCGGGTGCTGGTGGTGCAGGCCGGGGCGCCCCGGACCGATCCGGTGCTGCGGGCGGCGCTGGCGGGAGGCTGTCGGGCGGTCGCCGACGTCGACCCGGGGGCGCGGGTGCCGGCGCACCCGTGGGCGGTGACGGGCATCGGGTGGACGGTGTGGCGGTGCGGGCTGCCGGGCCGGTCGGTGGACCGGCTGGGCGGGCCGGCGGCGCCGCGGGCGCGGCCGGGGACGCGCTCGGCGGAGTCGCGGGCGGGGTCGAACCACGAATCCGACATCGAACCGCGCCGATCACGTGGTTCGGTGTCGGAATCGTGGTTCGACACCCGACCCGCCGCCGCCGGCGCGGGCCGCGTCAGCCGGCGAGCAGCACCTCGCGCAACGACATCGGCCGGCGCCCCGTGACCCGCTCGACGTCGCCCGACACCCGCGCGAGCGCCCCCTCGGCGATCGCCGTGTAGGTGCTCACCCACGCGTCCGCCTGCCACGGCTCCGGGTTCCACTGCGCGCGCGAGGCGTACGCCTCCTCGAGCGTCTCCGGGTGGTAGGTGACCTCGCGCCCACGGACCTCGGACACGGTGGCAGCCGCCTCGTGCAGGGTGATCGCCGCGGGCCCCGTCAGCTCGTACGTCCGGTCGAGGTGCGCCGCCGGGTTCCGCAGGACCTCGGTCGCGACCCGGGCGACGTCGGCTCGCGCGACCGCTGCCATGGCCCCGTCGCCCGCCGGTCCACGGATCACGCCGTCCTCGCCGACGAGGTCCTCGACGAAGTCCAGGTAGAAGGAGTCCCGGAGGAACGTGTACGCCATCGAGGTCGCCCGGATCGCCTCCTCGGTCGCCCAGTGGTCGCGACCGAGCGTGAAGGTCGCGTCCGCCGCCGCGCCCACGAACGACGTGTAGACCACGTGCCGGACGCCGGCCGTCGCGGCAGCGGAGACGAACGAGCGGTGCTGGGCGAGACGGTCCACCGCCTCGGCGCCGGAGACCATGAGCAGCAGGTCGACTCCCTCGAGCGCCGCGCGGCTCGCCTCGGCATCGCCGAACGACGCGATCGCGACCTCGGCTCCGGGGAGATCCGGCGCCCGGGAGGCGTCCCGCACGATCATCCGGAACGGCACACCGCCGTCCGCCAGGGCGCGCGCCACGGCGCCGCCGATCTTGCCGGTCGCGCCGGTGAGTGCGATGGTCATGGTCGCTCCTGTCGTGGTCGTCGCTGGGGTCTCGTGGTCACGTCCGGACGGTCCTGGAGGCGCGGATCACCGTGGGAGCGACCCGCACCGCGTTCACACCGTCGACCTCGACCGCCCAGGTGCGGGCCGCCTCGTGGTCGCGGCCGTGCCGCATGTGCCGGCCCACCAGACGATCGACGCGCACGGTGTCGTCCACGGCGCAGAACCACGTCTCGGTGAAGAGGTCGGCGAGCGCTGCCCAGGGATCGCTGTCGTCGAGCAGGTAGTTCCCCTCGGACACCACGAGCCGGGTGCGCTGCGGGACGGCGATGCTGCCCGCGACGGGTTCGTCGACGCGCCGGTCGAAGTCAGGTGCCCACACCACGGCCTCGTCGCCTGCGACCAGCCGACGGACGAGCGCGACGTAGCCGTCCCCGTCGAAGGTGTCGATCGCGCCCTTGCGGTCGTGGCGGCCGAGGGTGTCCAGCGCCGTGTTCGCCAGGTGGAACCCGTCCATCGGGACCTGCACCGCGGTGCCGGCACCGAGCGCTGCGTCCACCCCCGCGACGATCCGGCGTGCGAGCGTCGACTTGCCGGCACCGGGAGCGCCGGCGATGCCGAGCACGGTGCGCTGCCCGTCCGTGGCGAGCCGGATCGCGCGGTCGACCGCGTCGTCGACGGACATCTCGGGCGGGAGCACGGCTTCATCCTGGCAGAGCGCGCCGACACCGGTCCCGGGTGGTTCACTTGCCGCATGGTCGATGCGACGAAGGCGTTCAGCGGGTTCTCGGTGCGTGACGTGCCCGAGGCGAAGGCGTTCTACGAGGACGTTCTGGGGGTCGAGGTCACCGAGGACCACGGCATGCTCTTCCTGCAGCTCGGCGACGGGCACGGCGTGCTCGTCTACCCCAAGGGTCCCGCGCACGAGCCGGCGTCCTTCACGGTGCTGAACTTCCCGGTGCCGTCGGTCGACGACGCCGTGGACGAACTCGCGGCGAAGGGTGTGACCTTCCTGCACTACGAGGGGATGACCGACGAGAAGGGCGTGAACCGCAAGGGCGGCCCGCTCATCGCGTGGTTCACCGACCCCTCGGGCAACGTGCTGAGCGTCCTCGAGCAGTAGCGGGAGTCGCGCGACATTCTGTATGCAGAAAGCTCGCGTGCTCGTCCGAGGCCGTCCTACGCTCGCTCTCCCGACGAAGGAGAGACCGCAATGCTGATACGAATCGCCGATCACGACGAGCTGCGTGCTGAGCGCGCCGAGTTGTACCGCAAGTGGAACTTGGACGAACGTGAGTTCGCCCCCATCGAGGCGTGGCGAGACCTCGATGTCGACGAGTACTGCGCCCGCGAGACACTCGACAACATCTCGTTCCTGCTGGGCGACCGCAGTCGGCCACGGCCCTGCTGAAACGCACCGGCCCGCATCCGGGCGGGTCAGCGGGTCAGCGGGGCAGGACGCCAGCCCAGCCGAGGGCGATCGGCACGACGAGCCCGTGTCGCCGGTGCGGCAGGTCCGCGATCGGGATCCACGCGGCCTCGTCGGTCGACCCGTCCTCCTCGGAACGCAGCGCCCCGCCGGTGATCGACGCCCGGAAGACCACCTGCACGGCCTTCATCGCCCGGCCGTTCGCGTGGATGCGACGCTCGGCCGGCACGATGTGGTGCCGCACACCGAGCAGTTCCCCGACGGACGCCTCGTACCCGGTCTCCTCCCGGATCTCCCGGACGACGGCCTGCTCGACGCTCTCGTCGAACTCGACCCCGCCGCCGGGGAGCGTCCACGTCCCCGCCTCGGGGATCCGGAGCTTTGCGAGGAGCACCCGGTCACCGTCGGTGATCACGCCGTAGGCGGCGAGCCGCGTGTCGTAGTCCGTGTACTCCATCAGCCGACCATGCCAGGTGCGTGCGCCGACGTCGGCGAGCCGCGCCGCGCCTCCAGGACCGACGCGCCAGGACCGGACTACCGTGACCGGCACCGACGCACTCCCGGACGGTGACGATGACGACCTCGACCCCGACGCCCCTCGGCGCGATCACCTGCCTGCCCGCGAACGAGGCGGCGTGGACGGACCTCGAGCTGGTCTTCGGCGAGCGCGGCGATCCGGCGCACTGCTGGTGTCGGTGGTTCAAGGCCTCGGCGGCGGAGTTCCGGGCGATGCCGAACGACGAACGCCGCGAGCGCTTCCACCGGGAGACCGGCTGCGGCGACCCCGCGGCACGCACGACGACCGGAGTGGTCGCCTACCGTGACGGCGAACCGGTGGGGTGGGTGGCGGTCGAACCCCGGCCCGGGCTGGTTCGGCTGCGCGGCGCGAAGGTGCCGTGGAGCGGGCGTGACGAGGACCCCGACGACCCGGCGGTCTGGGTGGTCTCGTGCTTCGTCGTCCGGCGGGGCTTCCGTCGGCAGGGCGTCAGCCGCGCGCTGCTCGGCGGGGCGGTGGACCACGCGCGTCGATCGGGTGCGACGGCGGTCGAGGGGTACCCGACGGAACCGGCTCCGGGTGCGACGGACGGCGGCGGCGCGATGTTCGTCGGACCGCGGTCGGTGTTCGAGGCGGCGGGCTTCACCGAGGTGTCGCACCCGACACCGCGTCGCTGGGTCTACCGGAAGGACTGCTGACGACCAGGCCCGTGTCCGCTCAGACGGTCGCGGCGGCAGACGCCCAGCCGACCCGCATCCGTGCCACCGCGCGGTCGAACCCGGCGAGGGGATCGGCGTCGTCGCGGAGGAGCGACTGCAGCTGCAGCCCTTCGTAGAGGGCGACGAGCTGCTCGGCGGCGTGCCGGGGCGAGGTGCCGCGCGGCTCCCGTCCGGCGACGACGTCCCGCACGAGGGCGAGCGTCACGTCCTCGAACGAGCGGGTGTACTGCCCGCGGAACCAGCCGGCCGCGGGGTGGTCGGGGCTCGAGGCGGCACTGAGCAACGCGACCCGGAGCCGGACCAGTGCGGGGTCGTCACGGCCGACCTCGAGTCGCGCGCGGAGGTACGCGACCGCGCCCGAGCGCTCGGCGACGACCCACAGCGCACGACGGCTGCCGTTGTTCCACCGGTCCATGACGGCGACGACGAGGAGCTCCCACAGCGGGTAGACCCGTCGGACCTCGGCTTCGGGGACCTCGGCGTGAGCGGCGACCTCGGCGGGACCGACCGTGTGGAAGTCCGACGCGCGGTACGCCTCGATGGCGCCCGTGACGATGCGGGCGCGCAGGTCGGCGTCGGACTCGGGCATGCCGTCGATTCTCCGGGGGACCCGGCGGCCCCGCGAGTCGCCAGTTCAGGGGTGGTACCAGGCGCACCGCGCCAGCCCAGCCAGAGGGGCAGGTACCCGGCGCCCCGTCAGCCCCGGTCGAACGTCAGCGTCTCGTCGTCCGCCGCGGTGACCCGACCGGTCCGCGCGAACTCCGCCCAGATCGCCCGGAAGGCCCGCCCGCGCCGCTCGACCTCGGGCCAGTCCCGCTGCGGCACGAAGCGCGAGCCGGCCCAGGCCTCGCGACCGCCGAGCAGCAGCGGCAGGTCGCTCATGTGCACGGCCCCGGTCGGCTGCACGGTCACGCCGCGGTGCAGCCGGTACGAGGTCGCCCGACCACCGGCGGCCCGGTGCCGCGCGGCGAACCGACGGACGTCCCGCCCGTAGATGACCTCGGACAGCGGGCGCACGAGCAGCCAGCGCAACAGCGGTCGCACGGCTCGCACCCGGGCGAGTGATCGCAGCCCGGGGATCAGCGGCACGTACATCGCGGTCTCGTCCGCACCGGAGCCGATCAGGACGTCGACGTCCGGAGCCGCGTCGCGCCAGGCCTGCCCGGTGTCACGCTCGGCGGGGAGCGGCGCGAACCCGTACTGGGTGCCGTAGGGCATGCCTCCGGGCAACCCGAAGGGCGCAGCGGCGCGGCTGCCGAGGGCCTGGCGATCGAGCACCTCGTCGAGCGGGGTGTCCGGGAGCACGGCCCCGACGGCCCGGACCATCGCCCGGTTCATCCGCGCCCGACCCCGCGACAGCCCGAGCGGTGCACTCTGGACGATCACCCGCCGGAAGAGGCCGGCTGCTCCGTCGCTGATCATGAGGTGGGCCGCGGCGTCGCCCCCGGCGGACTGCCCAGCCACGGTGACGAGGTCCGGGTCACCACCGAAGGCCGCGATGTTCGCCTGCACCCACCGCAGCGCCTCGACGAGGTCGAGCAGCCCGAGGTTCGCCGGGACGGTCTCCCCGTCGCCGAGGAACCCGAGCACACCGAGCCGGAACGTCACCGAGACGAACACGACCCGCTGCTCCGTGACGAGGTCGCGCGCGTCGTAGATCGGCAGGTCACCGCCGCCGATGACGTAGGAGCCGCCGTGGATCCAGACGATGACGGGCAGCCGCTCGCCCGGCCGGGCGTCGGCGGGCACCGTGATCGACAGCCGCTGGCAGTGCTCGTCGACGACGAGGCCCGCCACCGGGTGGAGCAGCTGGTCGACGAAGGTCGCCTGCGACTGCGGCGCCACGGGCGACGGGGTGGTCGCCGGGAACGGCTGGGCGAACGCGGGGACCGGCTCCGGGACCGCGAAGCGCTCGGCGCGGGCGTAGGGGATGCCGAGGGCTCGGACGACACTCCCGTCCGCGACGCCGGTGATGCGTCCGGCAGGTGGGTCCCAGGTCAGCGAGGCGGCGTCGAGCATCCGTCCACGCTAGCCAGCGTGACCAGTGGACGGCCTGGAGGGACGGTGCGGGCCCGCACCGCGCCTCCCGTCCCGCAGTCCCTCCGTCACTCGCGGCGCACGACGGGCCGCAACGAGCCGGACGCGGCGAACGCCGCGACGAACAGCACCGCCACCAGCCAGAGCGCGCTCAGCGCGCCGACGTGCTCCGCGATCGCACCGATGACGGGCGGACCCGCGAAGTTCGCGAAGTACCCGATCGAGGCGACCACGCTGACACGGGCCGCCGGGTTCGGGCCACTCTGCGCCGCCGCCGACATCCCGAGCGGGAAGCCCATGGAGACGCCGACCGCCCAGAGCACGACGCCCACGAGCGTGAGCCACCAGCTCCCGCCGACGATGAAGAGCACGGCGCCGACGATGCCGAGCGCGGTCGTCCACCGCACGGTCCGCACTCGACCGAGCCGGTCCACGACGGGTCCGGCGAAGACGCGGGTGGCCGCCTCGGAGACGGCGAACACCGTGAAGAACAGCGCACCGACGGCGGCGGTCTGCCCGTGACCGTCGGTGGTGGCGAGGGCGAGCCAGTTGTTCGCCGAGCCCTCACCGAGTTCGACGCCGAGCATGACCACCCCGATGAGGAGCAGTCGGACGTCCGCCCACCCTCGTGCCCACTGCCGGAGTCGCTGCCGGGAGGTGAGCGTCGTGTCGTGTTCCTCGGCACGGGTGCCGTCCGGGATGCCCCGCATCGCGAGCACACCGACCACGAGGATGACGACGGCCTCACCGAGGAGCTGCGCCGACGGGGTGATGCCGAGCCACGCGCAGAGGGCGGCGATCCCGGCGCCGAGGGCCGCGCCTCCCGACCAGGCCGCGTGCATCAGCGGGAGCAGCGTGCGACCGGCGAGCGCCTCGATCGCCGTGCCCTCGACGTTCGCCATCACGTCCAGCGAGCCGATGCCCGCCCCCGCGACCACGAACCCGACCGCTGCCAGCGGGACGGAGTGGAGCGCGGCTGCCGTCCCGATGACGGCGATCGCGACCGGGACCAGCACGACCACCGCGGTGAGCGCCCGGCGCCCGCCGAGTCGGCGCAGCAGCGGGGCCGCGCTGAGCAGGCCGCCGATGGACCCGATCGTGACCCCGCCGAGCATGAGCCCGATGGTCCCGACGTCCACACCGAGCTCGAGCCGGAGCTCGGGCAGCCGCGGACCCCACGCAGCGAGGCTCACCCCACCGATCGCGAAGGCGATGACGATGGCGTTCCGCCACCCGGCGAGCTGTCTGCGGTCCTCGTCGACCCCGAGCTGGTGCATCCGGCTATCGAACCCGCTTGATGGGGATCACCACAAGGGCGCCGAGGAGTGCGACGACACCCGCGGCCCAGCACATGAGGACGTAGTTGTCGGCGTGCGAGCTGCCGATGGACAGGAAGAAGAGCGAGATCGCCGGCGCGAGTGACTGGGGCAGCGCGTTCGCGATGTTGATGACGCCGAGGTCCTTGCCCGGACGGTCGGCGTTCGGGAGCACGTCGACGACGAGTGCGGTGTCGATCGCGGAGTAGATCCCGTACGCGAAGCCCATGATGACCTCGGCGACGTAGAAGCCGTTCACGGTCTCGGCGTGCGCGAGGACGACGAGGCCCACCGCGAAGAGGGCCGTCGAGCCGCCGACGAACACCTTGCGGCGACCCAGCTTGTCGGACGCCCACCCCGAGAGCGCCGCGCTGACCAGGAGCGCGATCGTGTAGAGCAGCACGCCGAACGCGACGGCCTCGGTGGCCTGCTTCGCGTCCTCGATGCCGATGTGCTCCTGCATGTAGAGCAGCCGGTACGTCGTGAACATGAACGTCGCGAGGATGATCAGGAAGCGCGACCACCACGCGAACGCGAAGTCCGGGTTCTTGATCGGGTTCGTCCAGAACGACGAGATGAGGTTGAGGAACGTGAACTTCTTGAGCGTGTACGTCGGCAGCTCGTCCCGGGCGACGACCGCGTAGACGGCGACGAGGATGATCGCCAGGATGCCGGGCGCGATGAACAGCACGGGCAGGTTCGCGACGAAGAACACCGACAGGTAGGTGCCGGCGAGCACGGCGAGGTTCTGCGCGAGCGCGATGATGCTCGACGACCGGCCGCGCTGGAGCTGCGGGACGTTGTCGGCGAAGCTCGCCAGCAGGGTGGCGAGGGTCGCGTTGGCGGCGAGCTGGGCGAGCAGCCACGCGAGCGTCAGGTTGAGCACGTCGGGTGCGTAGGCGATCCAGGCGAGTGCGATCGCGAAGACGACGACACCGCTCATGAGCCATGGACGACGCCGGCCCCAGCGGGTGCGGGTGCGGTCGGACAGCGCGCCGGCCAGGGGGTTCATGATGAGCGCGCCGAACGCACCGATCGGCAGGACGGAGCCAATGACGTTCGCGGCGTCGTCCCCGACCAGGGCCTGCGCCTTGAGCTGCATGCTCACGTAGACCGGTGCCATGAGCGCGACGAAGAGGCCGAACTGTCCGAGGAACAGCGCGATCTGGTAGCCGATGCCCACCCGCATCGTGCTGACCGGCTGCGTGATGCCCTCTTCGGGGTTCAGCAGTGCCGGGCTGCCGGGTTCGGGTGTGCTCATGACGCCTCCTTGAGTCGATGCTTCGCCGTCCAAAACCGTCTTGCGCACGGTTTTGACTGGCTGAGCATACATCGACAGGTGTCGTTCATGCAGCAGCGTGCGTCACGGAGCGCAGCAAAAACTACACACCGGGTGGTTTTTGGGGTAGCGTCGTCATCGATCTCGCCGTGGAGCATCGCTCCTCGACGGACTGCGACACCCGGTGCTGCGACACCCGGTGCCGCGACACCCAGTCAGGACCGAAGGAGCCTCACGCAATGCCCACCACCTCTGTGCAGCTGTACTCGCTGCGCGACGCCATCGCGGAAGACCTCGACAAGGCGATCGCCCGTGTCGCCGAGATCGGGTACGAGAACGTCGAGCCCTACGCGTTCGTCGAGCGTGCCGCGGACCTCGAGCGCGCCTTCGCCGCCACCGGCCTGAAGGCCCCGTCCGGCCACGTCGCCGTGATCGACGCCGAGGACACCGCCCCGATCTGGGACGCGGCCGAGCGCCTCGGCATCCAGACCGTCATCGACCCGTTCATCCCCACCGACCGCTGGCAGACCGCCGACGATGTCGCGAAGATCGCCGAGCGCGTCAACGTCCTCACCGCCGAGGCAGCCTCGCGCGGCCTCAAGTTCGGATACCACAACCACCAGTGGGAGTTCACGAACAAGGTCGACGGCCGCACGGTCTACGACCACTTCGTCTCGCAGATCAGCCCGGAGACGGTGCTCGAGCTCGACACCTTCTGGGCGACCGTCGGTGGCGCCGACGCCCCCGCCGTCCTGAAGTCGCTCGGCGACCGCGTCGTCGCGATCCACGTCAAGGACGGCAAGGTCGACGGCGACATCCTCACCGCGCTGCCCTCGTCCGAGAGCGCACTCGTCGTCCCCGAGGCGCTGCAGCGTGCCTTCGAGAACCAGACCCCCGCCGGTCAGGGCGACGTCGACGTCCCGGCCATCCTCGCCGCGGCGCCGCAGGCCATCCGCGTCGTCGAGTTCGACGCGTACTCCGGCGACGTCTTCGAGGGCATCACCGAGTCCCTCGCCTGGCTGAAGGACAACGACAAGTGACCCGTGTCGGGATCGGCATCATCGGTGCCGGCAACATCTCCACGCAGTACCTGGAGAACCTGACCAAGTTCGCCGACGTCGAGGTCCGGTTCGTCGCCGACGTGCTGCTCGACCGCGCAGCGGCCCAGGCAGCGGAGTACGGGGTCGGCGCGTCCGGCTCGGTCGAGGAGCTCCTCGCACGCGACGACATCAGCATCGTGATCAACCTGACGATCCCGGCGGCCCACGCCGAGGTCGACCAGCAGATCATCGACGCCGGCAAGCACGTGTGGAGCGAGAAGCCGATCGCGACCGACCACGAGTCGGCCGCCGCGGTGCTCGCCTCCGCTGCGTCGAAGGGACTCCGGGTCGCGACCGCGCCGGACACCGTGCTCGGCGCGGGCATCCAGACGGCGCTCCGTGCCATCGCCCGCGGTGACATCGGCGAGCCGCTGACCGCGACGACGCTGTTCCACGTGCCCGGACCCGAGGCGTGGCACCCGAACCCGGACTTCCTGTTCGCCGAGGGCGCCGGTCCCCTGTTCGACATGGGCCCGTACTACGTGACGACCCTCGTGCACGCGTTCGGCACCGCCAGCCGCGTGCAGGCCGTGTCCTCGAAGTCGCTCGACCGTCGCACGATCGCGTCCGGCCCCCGCGCCGGCGAGACGTTCCCGGTCGAGGTCCCCACGCACCACGCCGCCCTGATCGAGTTCGCCGGCGGGCAGTCCGCCCAGTCGACGTTCTCGTTCCAGCACGCGCTGCCGCGCATGGGCTTCGTCGAGATCAACGGCACGCTCGGCACGATCTCGCTGCCGGACCCGAACACGTTCGAGGGCTCGTCGCAGCTCTGGCGCTACGGCCAGGAGGAACCCGAGACCCTCGAGGCGATCGGCTCCACCTGGGGTCGTGGCACCGGGGTCGTCGAGCTCGCGCGCGCCATCGCCGAGGACCGTCCCGAGCGTGCCTCGGGCGCGGTCGCGCTGCACGTCCTCGACGTGCTGCTCGGCATCCGCGACGCGGCGGCGTCGGGTTCCGCGGTCGACATCACGTCGACGGTGGACCGTGTCCCGCCGCTGCCGGAGGACTTCGATCCGTCGGCTGCGGTGCTCACCGCGTAGGTTCCCGCTCCGCAGGACGGCCGGCTCCGACAGGGGCCGGCCGTTCTGCGTACGGGGGAGCCAGGAGGCGCGGTACGGCTCCGGTGCGTCGGCTACGGCCTGCGGTCGCGAGCCGCTCGCGGAACGCTACGCAAGGCCAGGTCCGCTCGTCGCCATCCCTGTGAGTACAGCGGCGGCGGCGAGCAAGAACCCGATGACCATCACAAGCATCGGCCACTTCCGCGGCGGGAACTCGCGCCCCGGACGGAAGTTGATACCGCAGTAGACGACGCCTGCTGCGAACGGCACTGCGCCCACGACGAACATCGTGATCAGCAGGATCTTCATGCCACAGCCCGATCTGTGTCGCAACAGATGTTCATCTGCGGCGACCTCGGAAGATCGCGAGAGCTCCACCGACCGCAACCAGCGCTCCCACGATGACGATCCAGACACCGAAGGGCATCCCTCCACCCGGGTTCATCCGTCGACCCTACCGGATCACGAGGTCGTCGAGCCGTGCACGAGTGTCGGTGATCCGGACACCGCTCCTCGTGGCGGACCCGGCTGGTGTCGCCGGTACCCGTGATCTCCGCTGCAGCGTTCCCGATGCCGTCAATGACCCGCATGCTTTATTGTCGACGTCTGTCCGGATCCTGACTTGATCGTCGCCACACCGTTACCGAAGCGACCCCAAAGGAAACTGCCGCCAGGGCCATCACGAGAAAGATTGGGACGTCAGAACTCCCAATTGAAATCAGGAGCCCAATTAGAATTGCAATTGCTATGGCGGCCAGTACAGCGCTGAAGGCACGCAGGGCGATTTTCTTGGTCATGCGTACTTCACTCCACCGTAAAGCGCGCCTCCGATACCGGGTACCAATGCACTCACCAACCCGGTCTTGATCCCTGTAAAGAAGGCGGATTGCGTGTCTTCGCCGTTTACGTAGGCAGTCTGCGCAGAGCCAATTCCAGACCCGAGGATGCCCCCGACATAAGCTCCCGCGGCACAACCAATTGGGCCCAGAGTGCAGCCAACTGCCCCAACAAAGAGTGTCGTAAGCCCTCCCAAGATTGCTCCCTGCGTGTCAGCGCTGAATCGGCCAACCGGATCGGCCCCGTTGATGGGGTCATCGCCGGCGTATGCGTATCGGTTGGCGTTGGTGGGACTGAGGGGTGCGTCGAGGGTGTCGCGTTGGAGCCAGCCGCCGGTGAGGTTGGACTGCCACCGGTACCCGAACTTCGTCAGCCCGTTGTCGGAGCTGGACGAGCGGAGCCCGACCTTGAACCCGTACGGGTTCTGCAGCCACTGCGCGCTGGTGCCGCCCCGAACCGTTTCCGCGCCGTAGGGGTCATAGCTGACGGTGTAGGCGGTGTTTCCGGTGTCCGCGATCGCTGCTGCGGGGTTCCCGATCCCGTCGATGACCCACATGCTCGTGACAGTGTCGGTGGTTTGCAGGTCCATCGGCTGTCCGGTGGTCGGGTCGCTGATCACGGACGCCGTCCCGGTGCCGGCGATGGTGCGGCTGGTGATCACGGGGACGCCGTGCTGGTCGGTGGTGCCATACGTGTAGTCGTACTCCGCGCCCCCGTCCGTGGACTGCTTGAGGAGCTTGTTCATGTCGGCGCCGGCGTACTCGTACCGGGTCGTGACGCCGGTCTTCGTCGACGCCGTCAACTGCTGCGCGTCGTTGTACGTGAACGTCGCACCCGGTGCCGCGGTGAGGTTCCCGACCCCGTCGTACGCGTACCCGGCCGAGGTGATCTGCCCGACCGCGTTGTACGTCAACGTCTGCGAGCTCGTGCTGTCACCGGTCTGCTTCGCGGTGAGCCGGTTCCCCGCCGCGTCGTACGTGTACGCCCACGTCGTGTTCGTCGCACCGCCAGCCTGAGCGGCCTTGCTGAGGCGGCTGTTCGAGTCGTACGTGTACGACGTCGTCTTCTGCCCGGCGCCGGGCGCCTCAAGCAGCTTGCTCCGGCTGTGCTCGCCCGCCGTCCAGAGCGACCTCCCTCCTCTGTCCGCCTCGACAGAGTCGCAACGCGGGCAGCCAACCCCATCGAAACGGAAGCAGGGACACGATGTCCCTCAAGCATCAGTCCACGACGGGCACGAAGAAAGTAACGGGGGTCGATGCTAACCCTGCCGAGGTGGTTGATGGTGAAGAATAACAGCAGTCACGATTAGCCCGATCACGATCATCTCGAACAGGAAAAACCAGTTCTTGAATTCGGGGCTAGAAATAACGCCACTATCGCACCAATGCCCACAATGGTAGCGCTCGCGAGCAAGAAAGTCGAGGCCCTCACGGGACAAAGCTGCCTACGACACTGTCGAAAACGGAGGACGCGGGGCCGAACCTATGCGGGGCGACTTGACGCGCCACGCTTCCAGTCGTCAAACGTTGAGATTATCTCTCGCTTCATCCGACCGTCCGGGGTTCTGTCGTCTGGGGTGGAGTAGCCTAGCGCGAGCGCTATTATCGCCTTTTTCCGACGACCCGCCTGAAGGTAGATTAGTTTTGCGCCATCCTCAATGCCGACGGCATTGCGATAGTTTACCCGCTTCTGAGAAAAGAAGCCTGTGATGATCATCTCTGTCGGGAAGAAGGTCACTTTGAGTGACAATATTCGCCACCAAAGAGCAGCAGATACGCCTACGAGCAACATCGCTCGGATGTCGAAGAAGCTCACGACGGCAGCGAACAGTAATAAGGAACCGAAAATTATCGAAATGGCAATTCGCACTTTCAGCGAGAAGCCAATTTTTACCGGATTCACTTGTTTTTTCGACTAGATGCCGCTGCGTACACGATCGCTGCAACGATAATAGGGACCATGACCCATGGTAGCCATGGCAACACTGATGCGCCCATCGATTACTCTTCCCTTTGTTAGCTAACTGCGGCGCTTTGCGCCATCTCAATCCCGCCGTAAATACCTGAGGCTACGGTGCTCGCTGTCCTCCCGACGTTGAGCACAGCCGGGCTTGCGACAACACCGAACCCCAGCGATGCCGTACCGAGGACGGCTGCCCCAGCTACCTCGCTTGCCGACCCACCGTTCTCCGCAATTGACCAGGTATTCGCGACCGAACTCAAGCCGCCGAGGATGAGACCAGCCGGACCCCCGACCCCGGTGGCGGTTGCCGCAAGACCGCCAATCGCGAGTGCCGTACTTGCGATGCCCAGCGCGTTCCCGAACGTGCTTCGACCGGTTGGGTCGCTGCTGTTGATAGGGTCGTCGCCGGCATACGCGTATCGGTTGGCGTTGGTGGGGCTGAGGGGTGCGTCGAGGGTGTCGCGCTGGATCCATCCGCCGGTCGCGGTGGTCTGCCACCGGTACCCGAACTTCGTAAGCCCGTTGTCGGTGCTGGACGAGCGGAGCCCGGCCTTGAACCCGTACGGGTTCTGCTGCCACTGAGCGCTCGAGCCGCCGTTGACGGTCTCCGCCCCGTAAGGGTCGTAGGAAACCGTGTAAGCAGTGTTGCCGGTGTCGGCGATCGCTGCCGCCGGGTTCCCGATGCCGTCGATGACCCACATGCTCGTGACACCGTCGGTGGTTTGCAGGTCCATCGGCTGCCCTGTCGTCGGGTCGCTGATCACCGACGCCGTGCCTGTGCCGGCGACGGTGCGGGATGTGATGCCCTTGCCATATGTGTAGTCGTACTCCGCTCCCCCGTCCGTGGACTGCTTGAGGAGCTTGGTCATGTCGGCACCGGCGTACTCGTACCGGGTCGTGACACCGTTCTTCGTCGATGCGGTCAGCTGCTGCGCATCGTTGTACGTGAAGGTCTCACCCGGTGCTGCGGTGAGGTTCCCGACCCCGTCGTACGCGTACCCGGCCGAGGTGATCTGCCCGACCGCGTTGTACGTCAACGTCTGCGAGCTCGTGCTGTCACCGGTCTGCTTCGCGGTGAGCCGGTTCCCCGCCGCGTCGTACGTGTACGCCCACGTCGTGTTCGTCGCGCCTCCGGCCTGCGCAGCCTTGGTGAGGCGGCTGTTCGAGTCGTACGTGTACGACGTCGTCTTCTGCCCGCTGCCGGGCAGGTCGTTGCGGGACCACTGCAGCTTGTCGCGGTCGTTGGCCTTGTCCGCTGCGCAGTCGCTGCTGGTGGCGGCGCCAGCGATGTAGCAGTAGAGGGTGTTCACGACCGGGGTGGCGTCGTTGTCGCCGGCCCAGGCGCGGACACGGGTGACCGTGCCGGAGGAGTCGTAGTCGATGTGCTGATGGCCCTGCCACGACGCCGGCTTCACACCAGGCGTTGCGGCGCTCGATGCGCCGAGCCAGGTGTCGGTGCGGCGGCCGTGGTCATCGGTGAGGTAGATCTGCTTCGCCGTTCCGGCATCGGTCGGGTACGTGGTCGCGGTGAGCACGTTCGACGGGTCGTAGCTGTGCGTGACGTCACCGTGCTGGTCGGTGACGCGGACCGTGTTTCCCGCGAGGTCGTACCCGTAGGACACGGTTCCGCCGCCGGCGGTGTTGACCGTGGAGATGAGCCGGTTGCGTTGGTCGAACGTGTTCGTGATGGTCCCGGTCGCGGACTGCTGGGTGAGCTGGTTGCCGTTGCCGTCGTACGTGTTCGTCACCGTCAGAGCACTGTCGGCGAACGTGGTCGTCAGGAGCCGGTCGTCGTTGTCGTACGTGTACGACGTGGCACCGCCGCCACCGTCGGTGTGGGACGAGACGCGGCCGAACGCGTCGTAGGCGTACTTCTGCTGCCCGACCGTGTTCGCCGGCGCGTCGATTGTGAACAGCTGGTTGTACTGGTCGTAGCCGTACGTCGTCTTGACCGTGTTGCCCGGAGCGGTAGCGGACTTCACCGCACCCCAGGCGTACTTGTCGACGTCCTTCTTGTTGTACTCGAGCTTCGCCTCGGCAGCTTCCGGACCCGTGCCGGTGCCGGTCGAGGTCTGGTTCCCCGGACCGTCGTAGGTGAACGAGGTGGTGTTGCTCGAGGAGTCCGTGGTGGAGGACGGGAGGTACTTCGCCGACGCGCCGGATGCGTCGTACGCGGCATTCGACTTCGAGCCGGAGCTGCTCGAGGTCTGTGTGAGCGACTGGCTCTGGTTCTTGCCGTACTCGTTCGACGACGTCGATGCCGGCAGCTCGCCCGACCCATCAGCCTTCCCGACGGTCGAGGTGGCTGTGCCGTTGTTCGCCGAGTTGTACGTCTTGGACCGTTCACGCCCCGCCGCGTCGACAGCCTTCGTAACGAGGTCCCCGGCGTTCAGCGTGTACGTGGTGTGGTCCGCGGTCGCGACGGGCTGCGACTGGTTCGAGCGGGGGTCGGCGACCTGGGTAGTGTCACCGTCCGTGTACGCGAAGCGGGTCACCGCGGTCCCCGGGGACCCGGCGGTGGTGTTCGCCTGCGACACCTTCGTGACCCGCTTGGTGGAGTCGTACGTGAACGAGGTCACCCCGCCGGTCGGTGCGGTGATCGAGGTGAGGTCCCCGCTCGTGTACCCGAACGTGGTCGTCGCACCGGTCGCGTCCGTGTACGTCGTGATGTCACCCGCGGCGTTCTTCGTCCACGAAACGCTCCGCGACGACGAGCCGGACGTCTGCGTGAACGTCGTCTTCCCGTTCGCGTACGACACGTTCGCCGTCTTCGCGCCATCGGTGCCGGCAGTGGAGACCAGGGTGCCGAGCGAGAACTTGTCCGCCGCCACGTTGAAGCTGACCTGGTTGCCGTTGCGGTCGTTGACCGACTTGGGCTGGCCGCCGAGGGTGAAGTGGATGACCTGGTTCGTCGTCCACGACGTCAGCGTGTACTCCCGCGTGTCCGCGTTCGCGACCCGCGCCAACGTCATCTGCAGGCCTGGCGGGGACGTGAACGCACCAGCGGTCCCGGTGGGCTTGAACTGCCACGCCGTCCCGACCGCGTCCGTGTAGACCACACCCGCAGCGTTCGCCGACAGGTCCCCGGCACCAGCGAGGGCGTACTGCCACCGGTTCGCTTCCATCGTGTTGCTGTTCGCCGTCGTCGTCGACCGCGAGTTGTACGCAGCACCGATCGTCGTGCTCTGCGTCACACCCGGCAGGGTCAGCGCACTCGTGGTGACGAGCAGGTTGCCCGTGCCGACGTCGACGCTCGCGTTGGTCTGGTCCGAGATCGGGAACGGCAACGTCGTCGCGGACGTCCGCTGCCCGGTGACGTTCGTCGACACGGGTCCGCCCGGCAGCCAGTTGTAGGTGCCCTGCAGGTCGAGCACGAAGTCCGTGGTCCCCGAGGAAACGTTCTGGATCCGCACCTTCCCGTTCGACCCCACGGGCAGGATCGCCGTCGTCGTCCGGATCGACGACGTCGGCGCGTACCCGATGACCGCCCCGGTGGGCTCGGAGGAACCGTCCGCCCATGCCTTCGCGTACCCGCCGGTCGTGCCCGAGTGGATCGCCGTGACCGTCACCGCGACCGCCGACAGGCCACCCTCGACCGTCCCGATGCCAGCAACTCCCGCGACCTGCACCGCGACCGACGCATTCGCCCCGACGCTCGAGGACGTGCGGGTGTCGACGATTCGGCCCGTTCCCGGAGTGAACCCGCCACCCGGATTGCTGGGGACGAAGTACCCCTGCACGTCGACCTGGATCTGCACCGTGCCACCGTCGGGAGCGTTGTCGATCGTGATCTTCCCATCGGAGCCGACAGCGACCTGCGCGCTCATCGCCGTGGTCAGCTTCGTCGACGGGTAGTTCAACGACCCCGTGCTCTTCGGCCCATCGGACGGCGACGGACGCACCCACCCGGCCCCACCGCCGGTGTTCTGCACCACGACACTGACCGCGACCGCGGCCGCGTTCGTCGGAACGCCACCCTTGCCGGTGACCTGGAACGTGATGCCGTCCCCACCCGACAGGGCACCCTGCCGCACGTTCGTGCCGTCCGCCGTGTTCGCGATCCGGGTCCCGGACAGCGGAACGAACCCGCCAGCGCCGACACCGTTCGCCGTGGACGTGTAGTAGCCGGTCACGTCCAGGATCACCCGCGACTGCGCAGTCGTCGTGTCGATCCGGATGGATCCGTCGTCCCCGACCGCGAGCAACGACGTGTTCGACGTGTTCCCCGCCACTCCGCTGCCGTAGATCATCAGCAGCGTCGGCCCGTCGCTCGACTCCGCTCGACCCTTCAGCTGCCCGGTGCCGTTCGCGTCCGCGACCGTCGCCAGCACACTGATCGCGCCGACACCGTCAGCGGGGATCCCCTTCACCCCGGCGACCGGCACCGTCGTCGACGACCCGGCAGGCGTGGCGCCGTCGAAGATCCTGGCGTTGGTCGGCAACGGCACGAACTGCCCACCCGTACCCGTCGCGACCGCCTGCGCCGGAGCAGGTGGCGAGACCACCGCCAACAACGACCCCAGCAGCGCCACCAACGTGACGACGGCCAGCACGACCCAACGAGAACGAACAGACAACGGCGACGTCGCGAACACGCGCAGAACCCCTCAACAGGTCACCACCAGCGAATCCGCCCCCATGACGGCACTGTGCAACCACACAGCACGCTACGGAGCATCCCTCACCACTGCTCCCCCGCTACAGGGGGTAGAAAGTTCCGCGCCCGAACCGATACGGCTCCGGTCCTACCGGATCACGAGGTCGTCAAGCCGAGCGCGAGTGTCGGTGATCCGGACACCGCTCCTCGTGGCGGACCCGTTGAAGCTGTCCGCGCTGGAGTACACGGCGGGACCGTCGACGTAGACCTTGATCTTCGCGCCGTCGGCCCTGACCCGCACGGTCGACCCCGGCTTGACCTCGCGGCTCAGTGCCTTACCGATCTGGATGAACCGCCCGTTGACCCGCTTGTAGACCTTCGCGTTGCCCTTGCCCGACCCGTGGACGTCGAGCACGAAGTAGTCCTTGGCGCTGCTCAGTCGCCACACCGGCCCCGCACCCTTCGAGGAGATCGCCGTCATGGTGAGGCTGATGTCGACCGCAGCCTTCTTCGTGTCGACGGTGGCCGCGGATTCACGAACGGCCCCGCTGCTGGCTCGGTAGGCACGGCCAGCAGAGATGCCGTACTTCACTCCGCCGACCGTGGAGTAGGACCGGCCGTGCAGGTCCTTGCCGAGTCCGGTGATCATGTCGGGCCGGTTGAACGAGTCGTAGCGAACCGCCGGTGCCGGCGTCAGGACGTTCTGCCCCTCACGGAGCCGCACCCCGCTCAGTGCTGAGGTGATCGTCTCCGTGATGTGCGCCTGCCCGACGTCGTTCGGGTGCTGCCCGTCGGGCCCGATCATCGTCGCCTTGTTCCATCCGGTGAAGGCATCGGCGATGATGACCGATCCGTCCTTCGGGTACGCCGCGACGACGCTGCGGAGGTAGCGGTTGTACCGGACGACGTCAGCGTCGGTCGGGGGTGACGGGTACCACGCGTAGCCCTTCGTCGTCGACGGGGTGTCGAGCACGATGACGATCGTGGGTGGGAACGGCCCGGTTCCCCGCACCCAGTCGATGAAGCCCCGGACGTTCGCCTTGAACGTGGCCTCGGGCACGTGGCGGCCGACGTCGTTCTGGTTCCCGAGGTACGAGACGACCCCGTAGTCGCCGCGGTTCCACGTCGAGCGCGCGCGGTCGAGGATCTGCGCCGTCGAGGCCCCGCTGATGGTCTCGTTCGACCAGAGCGTCGGATCCGCGCCGAGGCTCGTGCGGACCATGGACGGGTACATCCGGCTCGGCACCGAATCGGAACCGAGTTGCACCTGTCCGAACGAGTGACCGTACGCGGCGTACCGCACACCACGCAGCGCGTCGTTGCCGGGCGACGGAGCGGCCTGCACACCGCCCGGTAGGAGCGCACCGATGACCGCGAGGACGGCAGTGGCCGCCGTGATCACGGCAGAGCGGTGGCCACGGGTCGTGCGCATGTTCGTCCCCCTCCGGACGCCCCATGCGCCGCGACAGATACGGGCGCATCGATCGCACCCCCGCCTACGCTAGGGCAGAAACAAGCTCACCTTCTGCTCCCCGTTCGCGTGACAGGCAGAGGAACGGGGCAACGCATCGCCTAGAGATGACGACCGGACCGGACCGTTCGGTCGGGCGAGCGCTACCGGTCGCGAGCTGCGAGCCACTCATCGAACGTCGGGCCGACCACCTCGACGTCTCCCGCGGGCAGGAGCGCCCCGTCCCGGAACGCCCGGCCCGTCCGGCCCGGGATCGGCATCGGGACGGGCACCACGCCCGGATGCGGCAGCGCCGTCGTCATCGCCCACAGGGACGTCGTCTCGGGCCCGGCGACCTCCACGACCGGCGCGGACCGCCGGCCCGTCGCGACCTCGGCCACCACCGTCGCCACCGCTTCGAGCGACACCGGAGCGATGGTCATCCGCGGCACGAGCGCGATCGGCCCGACGCGCAACCGCTCGAGGTTCTGCGCGGCGAACTCGAACCACTGGGCCGAACGGACGATCGTGGCGCCCCGGCCCGCCGCTCCCGCTGCCCGCTCCTGTGCGGTCTTGCCGGCGAAGTACCCGTAGCCCTGCACCTCGGACCTGGTGCAGTTGAGGATGGACAGCAGCACGTGTCGCGCCCCGGACCGTTCGGCCGCCGCACCGACCACCGCCGTCGAGCGCGTGAAGAAGTCCGTCGCACGCCGCCGACTCGTCGTGAACCGTCCGGTCGCCTCGACGATGACCTGCGGCCGGACCGACGCCAGCCGATCGACCGCGTCGCCCGCGTCGCCCGCGAGCACGTCGAACCCCGATGACCGGGACAACCTCGTGACCGAGCAGCCGTGCGCCCCCAGCGCTGCCTCGATCGCGACTCCGGAGATCCCGCCTCCGACCACTGCAACCCGCATCGTGCCCCCTTCGACTCTACATCCGTAGAGAACACTACGATGGTAGAGGCGAGAGGGGAAGAGCATGGGGCGACGCGAGGACCTGGCGGACGCGGGAGTACGGCTCACCGCTCGCGGTGGGGTCCGAGCCCTGACGCACCGGGCTGTCGACACCGAGGCCGGAGTGCCTGCCGGATCGACGTCGTACTACGCGTCGACGCGGCGCGAACTGACCGCGCTCGTCGTCGCGCGCATCACGGAGCAGCTGTCGACGGAGCTGGGCGCGTTGCGTCTCCACGAGCCGCTCGACGACGCGACGGTCGTCGAGGTCGCCGCCACGTTCCTCCAGGGCCTCACAGAGCGGGCGGAGGCGCAAGCCGCTCGCCTGGCCCTCCTCCTGGAGCTCCGGGACGACGAAGCGCTCCGCGCACCCCTCACCGGCGCCGACCCGGTGCGCGCCGCGCTGCTCGCCACGGCGGAGGACCTGCTCGACCGCATCGGCGTCGACCACCCCCGACGATCCGCGGTCGACCTCGTCGGACTCGTCGATGCACTGCTCCTCTACCGCGTCGCGGGGGTCGCGCCCGTGGACGACCGAGCGGTGCTCGGCGCGTACGTCGCAGGGCTCCCGCGCAGCTGAACGCGCCCTCACCCACTCGCAGCTGCACCGGGCGATCGGCGGGTCCACCCCCTGCCAGGATGAGCGCCGTGGGGAGACGTCGGCTCGTGCTCGGAGGGGTGGTCGCCGCCGTGCTCGTGGCGGCCGGCACGGTGACCGTGGTGTCGGTGACGCACGCGCAGACCGTGGCGGTGCGGCTCCCGCCCGCGAGCGCGTCCTCCGAACAGGTCCTCCGCGTCTACCTCCGGGCCGCGAAGGCACACGACTGCGCCGTCACCGAGGCCCTCACCGACGACAGCGGCGGTCCGGACGCGGCCTGGTGCGGCGGACGCACCCCGTCCTCGTGGTTCGACGACCACCCCGACCTGCTCGGCTACCGGCATGTCGGGGCGGTCTCGCGACTGAGCGCGAAGGAGACGGGCCGGGCGGCGGAGGAGTGCATCCCGGTCGACGTCACCGAGACGAACATGACAGGCGCCGAACCCGGCGACCTCCCCGGGTGGCAGTTCTGCTTCCGCCACACGCCGGCCGGCTGGCGCCTGACCGACGAGGGCTACGGCTGACCCGACGCCGTCGCCGGTTCCCGCGAGCCTCAGTCGGGGCGGACCGGTCCCGCCGCGAGATCGCCCACCACGGTCGTCCACGGTCGCGCGGTCCACGACGTCACGAGTCCCCCGGTCACGTACGGGTCCGTCGCCGCGAACGCCCGCGCACGCCCGAGCGCGTCGTCGCCGACGAAGACGATCAGCGCGGTGAACGGCCCGGTCCCCTCGCCGACCGCACCGCCGAGGAGCAGCTCGCCGCGCTCCGCCGCAGCCCAGGCCGCCCGGAGGTGCTGCTGGCGGAACGCGTCTCGGCGCTCGAGGTAGTCGTCGACGTAGGTGTACTCGAGTACGGCGTGCATGGTCCTGCTCCGATCCTGTCGTGCGCGGGACCCACGGCCCCGCTGACACGAGTGTGGCAGGACCGGCGGGTCCGGTCAGCCCGCCGGCGGCACGATCTGCTCGAGCAACCGCAGCACCCGCTCGCCGTCGACCGCGTCGGGGTCGAGCAGCCACTGCACCTGCAGTCCGTCCGACGCCGCGATGCTCAGGGACGCCAGGTCGACGGGGTCCAGGTCGGCCCGGATCCGCCCGGACGCCTGGTCCGCCTCGATCAACTCCGCCAGGTCCGCCCGCAGCCGGGTGAACCGTTCCCGCATGAACTCTCGCGTGGCGGGGTGCCCCTCCTGCACGGCATCGGCCGCCAGGGTCGTGTACAGCTGCACCAGCCCCGGGACCGCGCGATTCCGCGAGGCGCTCTCCCGCATGTCCCCGATCGCGGACTTCATCCGGTCCGGCGCCCCCTGCTCGCGGACCTCGTGCTCGCGGTAGACCGCGAGCAGTAGTTCGTCGCGGCTCGGGAAGTAGTGCCGCAGCGCCGCGTGGGTGATCCCGAGGGCGTCGGCGACGGATCGCAGCGAGGACGCGTCGACACCCTGCTCGGCGACCATGCGGATCGTCTCATCGAGGATCTGCGTCCGTCGTTCGGCACCCTTGCGGTAGCCGCGTCGCGGCAGGGCCGCGTCGTCGTCGGCAGGGTGCGTCATGCGCCCAACTTACCGCTGGAAGGTTTTTCCGGGAGGCGCGGCTCGGCGCCGTCACGGACCGCCCGGTTCAGGAGTCGTACGGCTCCGCGTCGCCGTCCGGGTCGACCGTGTACTCGTCGACGGGAGCTGGCGCGCCACCGACGAGGGCCTCGGTGATCTGGACGAGGCAGCGGGCAAGGACGTCGTTCTCATCGGAGGACAGGTGGTCCATCACCTCGACCACGGCTTCGTGGAAGCGTGCGTAGGACGCGTCGATCTTCTTCGCCGCCTGCACCGTGGGCTCGAGCACCTGTGCCCGACGGTCGGTGGGGTGCGGGGCGCGGACGAGGTCGCCCTTCTCGACGAGCCCGTCGACGATCTTCGTCACCGACGCGTTCGAGACGTTGAGCATGACGGCGAGGTCCTTGGGCCCCATCGCCCGGCCGTCCCGGTGCGCCTGGAGCATGTACCGGACCGCGAGGAACTCGTTCTTCGTGAGACCGCTCTCCGACCGGGCCTGTTCGAGCTGCTGCTCCTCGGCGTGCTGCAGCCGGAGGAGCGCGTCCACGGCACCCTTCGCGGCACGCGACCGGGGCTCCCGGGCGTAGAGGTGCATGTGCTCGCGGCGGACGACGGTCAACGGCATCTGGTCGGGTGTTCTCTCTGCCTGGTGCGGATCGGGGGTGCGGGGCCTAGGCCGCCGGGACCGAGAAGAAGTCGGCGTAGGACGGTTCGGAGCGACCGGACAGGAGCGACGGGTCCTGGATGCGGCGCTCGACGTAGGCGTCGATGATCGCGGGGTCGGTCAGACCGACGCGCGTGTGGGTGCCGCCGAGCCGTGCCTGTCGCGGCATCCCGGTGTACGTGCTGTGCATTGCGATACCGCCCCTCGTCGACGTTGCTGTCCCCATCGGACGCCCGAAGTCTTTCACAACGTGAACGATCAGCAAAACGAACAATTCGTGTTCTGTACGGTTCACGCACTGAACAGTCAGCCCAACCGAACTACATCCCTGTCATTCATAACGCCCAGAGGGCATGAATAACGCCCAGAGGGCATGAAAAAACCCGGCCCCAGAGGGGCCGGGTGGTATGGGATGACTCTACCAGGACTCGGGCCGTCGGATGTGGGCGACCTGTTCCGGTAGCTGCGCTCCACGCACGTCAGTGTCGGTCAACTGGTACCACCAGTGTCCGCCGACCCCGTCATCTCGGTCGCCGGCGAGCTTGCCGGCCCGGTACCCCGGCGTCGGGTTCACCAGTCCGAGCGGCACGAGGGTCCGCACGTGACGGACGGGGAACTCGAGATCGCTGTCGTTGCTGATGACGATCGCGGCGTCGACACGCTTCGTCAACACGTCGATGAGCAGGTGCGCCGCGACGTTGACGTCGGAGCCCTTCTCCTCGCGCCGGGCGACCGATGCCATGAAGGTCGCTCCGGGGACGTCGGCGCCGTGGGAGTCACGGACCTGGAGCGGCCAGTCGGCGCGCGTCAGCTGCGGGCGTCCCCGCCGATCGGGCGTCGCCAGCGGTGCGGTCGCGACCCGGGTGACGTAGTTGCCCATGGCGAACTCGTCGACCGCGCCGTGCCGTCGAAGCGCTCGGAGGTAGGTGTCCTGGTCGTGTTGCCCCTGCGGGTTCTCCGCACCACTCACCCGGGCGGTGCAGTAGACGACGCGCTCGATGGTGGCCGACCCCCACTGCGCACCCGTTCCGCGCAGCAGGTTCTCGGACAGCGCGCGGAGATCCAGCCACCGCCAGCCCGGAGTGGAACGACCGCAGATGCTCCTCGCGCCGTAGTAGAGGTTGAACCCATCGACGTACACCCCGACTCGCATGAGCAAACGGTACGGGTCCCGCGCCGACGCCCGTGACTCCTGTGTATTTCGCCGGGGATCCCCGGCTCCGAGCGGATTCCGAGCGTTCTTTTGGCACTCGCCAGGCTTGAGTGCTAAAACATGTCGCAGTTGAGTCGAGGGGACTCAACACCAGGCACGAAGGAGTTGACACCGATGACGATGAACTTCGATCCGTTCCGCGAGCTGGACCGTCTCGCCGGCTCCCTCCTCGGCACCGCCGGCCCCCGCTCGATGCCGATGGACCTCTACCGCACGGGTGACCACTACGTCCTCGACGTCGACCTGCCCGGCATCGACCCGGGTTCCGTCGACATCGACGTGGACGGCTCGGTCCTGACCATCCGCGCCGAGCGCACCCTCGGCGCTCCCGAGGGCTCGCAGTGGCTCACCCGAGAGCGCCAGCCGGGCACGTACGTCCGTCAGCTGACGCTCGGCGACGGCCTCGACGCCGAGCGCATCACGGCCGGCTACGACAACGGCGTCCTGAGCGTCACGATCCCCGTGAAGGAGTCGGCTAAGCCCCGCAAGATCGCCGTCACCACGGGCGGTGGCCGCGAGCAGCTCGCCGTCGGCAGCGGGGAGTAGGAGCGGCAGCCGTGTTCGACCTCGTCAACGCCCTGGTCGCGATCGCCGCCGTGACGGTCGCGCTCGCGCTGTCCAGCCTCGACCGACGGACCGCGGTCCTGCTCGGGGCAACGGGCGGCCTCGCGGGGAACTTCCTGACGTGGCTGGCCGTCCCGTCGCTCTGGGACCGGTGGGCCGTGGTGCCGTGGGTCGCCGCCGTCGCCGGCACCGTCCTGCTCATCGCGGGCTGGAGCGCCGTCCGGGCGTACTCGGGCCTGTTCGAGCCGCCGCGTGCGGACGAGACCGACACCGGCGCGCTCCTGACGGTCGGCGGGAGCGGTCGCCGCAGCTGATCGAACCGACGACGCCTCGGGCTCGGTGCACGACGTGCGCCGAGCCCGAGGCGTTCCGGGCGTAGCGTGACGGCGTGGACCTCGAACTGCAGAACCGTGTCGCGCTCGTCGTCGGAGGGAAGGGGTACATCGGCGCCGCCGTCGCCGATCGGCTCCGGGCCGAGGGGGCGACCGTCGTCGTGGCCTCCCGCAGCGCCGGCGACTCCCCCGACAGCGTCGCGATCGACACCGCCGACCAGGCCTCCGTCGACGCCGGTGTCGCGCGGGTGCTCGAGCAGCACGGCCGCATCGACGCCCTCGTCGTGACCGCGGCCCCGAGCGCCGGCACCCTCGACCCGGCGAAGAAGTCCGACCCCGAGCAGGTCCTCACCGCGATCGACGGCAAGGCACTCGGGTTCCTCCGCGTCGCCAACGCGGTGCTGCCGGCCCAGCTTGAGGCCGGGTTCGGACGCGTCGTCGTGATCAGCGGACAGAACGCCTACCTGTCGGGCAACATCACCGCGTCGCTCCGCAACACCGCGGTGAGCGTCATCGCGAAGAACCTCGCCGACGAGGCCGCCGGCTCCGGCGTCACGGTGAACGTCGTCAACCCGGGGCTGGTGACGGACACCCCCAGCACCGAGGTCCGCCCCGGTGGCCCCGGCGACTCCAGCCCGCAGCAGATCGCCGACCTCGTCGCGTTCCTCGCGTCGCCGCTGTCGGTGGTGTCGGGTGAGTCGATCTCGATCGCCCACCGCGTGCTGGGCCAGATCACCATCTGACCGACGGGCGGTCCCGGCAGATCGGTGCGATTCGCGGGCCAGGAGGCGCGGTGCGGGCCCGACCCGCGCCTCCTGGCCGCCACCCGGTCGCGTCGCGACGGACCAGACGCCTTCATCCGTCCGGATGAACGCGTTCACCCGTGCGCCCGATGCCTTGCGGGCGCCGCTCGGCGAGGCTCGGAGCATGGAGTCCTCGACGAAGCACACGATCGCCACCCTGCTGGTCTGCGCCGCGATCGTCACGGTCACGGCCACCGCCCTCATCGCGATGTCGCCGGTCCCGTGACCGGCGGACGACGCCCCCGTGCGATGATCGTGCCGTGACGGAACGGCGCACGTTCATCCGGCCGCTCGCCACCCGCTCGATCATCATCGACGTGGCATGGGCGGTCTTCGCGGCGTTCGTCTTCCTGCTCCCGATCGACCTCGAGCTCGAACACGCGAGCTTCTTCGCGGTCCTCGCCGCGGCCGGGGCGATCGCGCTCCGACGGGTCTCGCCGTCCGCGGCGATGCTCATGATCGTCGTCCTCGGCATCGTCCAGGTCGGCGGCGGCGAGCGGCCGTCGCTCGTCGACATCGCCATCTTCGTGGTCATCGGCACGGCGGCGGTCGTCGGCACGCGCGGTGAGGTCATCGTGTCCGGCCTGCTGGCGTTCGTTGCCGGCATCAGCGCGACGCTCTACCTCGCACTCACCGGCTTCCGGTTCCTCGTCCTCATCAACGGCCCGCGCGACCAGGCGTTCCTGGCGATGGCCGCGCCGGTGACGGCGCTCCTCGGGGTCTGGGCGGGCGGGGTCGCCGTCCGGGCCTTCCGTTCGCGGGACCGCGAGTCCGAACGCCGGGCGGACGCCGAGGCCGCGGCGTCCCGAGCCGAGGCCGTCGCTACCGAGGCCGAGGCCACCGCCACCCGGGCCATCGACGTCGCCGAGTCCGAGCGGATCCGTGCGGACATCGCCCGCGACGTGCACGACGTGGTCGGCCACTCCCTCGCCGTGATCATCGCGCAGGCCGACTCGGTGCCGTTCCTCGCCGACGAGGCCCGCATCCGCGAGGTGAGCGCCACGATCGCGAGCACCGCCCGGAGCTCCCTCGTCGAGGTCCGGCAGGTGCTCGGGCACATCGACGGCTCCGGCGCCTCGACCGACCCGGGGTCGCTCGAGGAGATCGTGCAGGGCATCCGCGAGGCCGGGGTCGACGTCGACCAGGCCGTCCGCGGGGTCCCGGTCGTGCTCGGGCCGGAGAGCGGGACCGCCGCCCGCCGGGTGCTGCAGGAGATGCTCACGAACGCGCTCCGACACGGTGCCCCCGGGATGCCGGTGACGGTGCGGGAGACGTGGCGGTCGGCCGACCTGGTGCTCGAGGTCGAGAACCTCGTCCCGACCGCCGGCACCGTCGGGACGGCCGCGCCCGGCGCCGGCACCGTCGGGACCGGCCCGGTCGCCGTCGGGACCGGCCCGGTCGCCGTCCCGCCGGTGAGCACCCGCGGGTCCGGCCGTGGCCTCGCCGGCATGCAGTCCCGGCTCACCGCACTCGGCGGGTCCTTCGACGCCGCCGTCCTCGACGACGTGTTCGCCGCACGTGCCCGCATCCCGTTCGACGTCCTTGGGGGGACCAACCGATGACCGATCCGATCCGCATCCTGCTCACCGACGACCAGGCGCTGTTCCGAGCCGGCCTCCGCGTCGTGCTCGACGCCCAGGACGACATGGTCGTCGTCGGCGAGGCGTCCGACGGCGCCGAGGCCCTGGCGCGCATCCCCGAGCTGCGACCGGACGTGATGCTCCTCGACATGCGGATGTCGGGCATGGACGGGGTCGAGACCGTCCGGCAGCTGTTCTCCGGCGCGGTCGAGGGGCCGCTCCCCCGCGTGGTCGTGCTGACGACGTTCGGCCTCGACCCCGCTGCCGCCACCGCGATCCGCCTCGGGGCGAGCGGCTTCCTGCTGAAGGACACCACGCCGCCGTTCCTGTTCGCGGCCGTCCGGGCGGTGCACGAGGGGAGCTCGGTGATCGCGCCGAACGACCTCTCGCAGCTGTTCGGCGCCGACGTCGAGCGCGCGCCGGCGCCGCAGCCCGAGGCGTTCCAGTCGCTGACGGACCGGGAGCGCATCGTGTTCGGCTGGGCCTCGCGCGGGTTGTCGAACGCGGAGATCGCGGCGAAGGAGTTCGTCACGGAGTCCACGGTGAAGACGCAGATCTCGAGCATCCTCGGGAAGCTCGCGCTGCGGGACCGGGTACAGCTCGTGGTCTACGCGCACGACCACGGGCTGGCGGGCGCTCGCGACGCCTGAGCGGCGGCACGGCTCAGCTGACGTCGAGCGCCGCCACCTCGTCGAGGATCGTGGCGATCGCCGCCGGGTCGTGCGCGAACCGCCCCAGGAAGAGGCCGCCGATCCGCCCCTGCCCGCGGGTGAGCAGCCCCGGTCCGGCACTGCCGCCGTAGATCACCACGGACCCGGCGAGTTCCGGCCGCGTGGCCAGGTGCTCCTCGATCCCCGCGAGCACCCCCACGACGTGCTCGTCGGGCGCCGGTGCCGGGGCGCCGATGGCCCACACCGGCTCGTACGCCACGACGAGCGGCCCCGCCAGTCCGTCCGCGACCGCGGTCGAGACGGCCCGGTCGAGCTGCGCGGTCACCTCGGCGACGGTCTCCGCTCGGGAGGCGCGGGTCGGCTCCCCGACGCAGACCAGCGGCCGCAGGTGGTTGCGGAAGGCGGCGTGCACCTTCCCCGCGACCTCGTCGTCCGTCTCGTGGAACAGGGAGCGCCGTTCGGCGTGGCCGATCTCGACGAGGTCGACGCCGATCTCGCGCAGCTCCGCACCCGTGACCTCGCCGGTGTACGCCCCCGCGTCGGCCCACGACAGGTCCTGGGCGCCGAGCAGCACGGGAGCACCGGCGTCGGTCAGGATGCGGCGGACCGGGGCGAGCGCCGGGAACGTCGGCACCACGAAGAGGGACGCAGCACCGGACGTCACCGCGGGGTGCCGCCGGGCGACGTCCGCGACCTCGGCCGCCCACGACAGGGTCCGGGCGTGCGAGAAGTACGTCTTGAGCGACACCCCGATGGTGATCACGGCGCGACGGCCTCCACGATCAGCGCGAAGGACACCGCTCCCGGGTCGACCGTCCCGACGGCGTGCTCGGCGTGGGTCCGTGCCCGGCCCTTCCTCGGCAGCAGCTCGGCGGTGCCCTGCGCAGCGTCCTGCGCGGCGGACACCGCCGCACGCCAGGCATCGGGGAGCGCGTCACCGTCGTCGACGCTCGCGCGGAGGGCCTCGCGGAACGGGACGAGCGCGTCCACCATCGTCTTGTCCCCGGGCACCGCGCCGAAGGCGAGGACCGCCTCGGTCGCCGCACCGACGGCCTCGACGACGTCCACACCCGTCGGACGCGAGTCGTCCCCGAGCACGCGACCCAGTGCCTCCAGGGCCGCACCCCAGATCGCACCGGACGTGCCACCGGCCTTGTCGGACCAGGCGTCGCCGGCGATCCGCAGCACACTGCCCGCACCGGCTCCACGCTCGACGGCGTCGGACGCGGCCTCGGCAGCGGCGTGCGATCCCCGCTGCATCCCGATGCCGTGGTCCCCGTCGCCGGCCACCGCGTCGATGCGGCCGAGTTCGTCGGCGTGCTCGTCGATGACCGAGCGGACCGCGGCGAAGCCGGCGGCGACCCGGACGGCGACGGCCCGGGAGTCCTCGCTGGCCGGGCCGACCTCGTCGGGTGCCGCGTCGGCCGCCACCACGGACGGTGCGACACGCTCCGCGGAGACGGCACCGCCCTTGCGGTACGCGGGGGTGTCGGCCGGGGCGGCCCAGAGCTCCTCGAGCTCCGTGTCGAGCCAGAACAGCGTCAGTGAGACGCCGGCCATGTCGAAGCTCGTGACGAGCTCCCCGACCTCGGGCTCGACGATGACGACGCCCGCGTCGACGAGCCGGCGCTGCACCGAGCGGTAGACGACGAAGAGCTCCTCGTACTTCACGCTCCCGAGCCCGTTGAGGATCGGGACGACGCGGGAGCCGGCGGCGGTGACCCCCGGCGGCAGTTCGTCGAGCAACCGGTCGACGAGCAGCGCGGCGAGTCCGTCGGCGCTCGGGACGTCGGCTTCGTCGATGCCGCGTTCACCGTGGATGCCCATGCCGATCGCCATGCGCCCCTCGGGCACGGTGAACAGGGGTTCCTCGGCGCCGGGCAGCGAGCAGCCGGAGAACGCGACGCCGAACGATCGGGTGCGGTCGTTCGCCCGCTCGGCGATCGCCGTGACCGCGTCGAGGTCGTCACCACGTTCCGCGGCCGCTCCGGCGACCTTGAACACGCAGAGGTCACCCGCGATCCCGCGCCGTTCGTGCGCGCGATCGGCGGGCGCGCTCACCACGTCGTCGGTGACCCGCACCGTGCGGACGCTGATCCCGGAGGCCTCGAGCGCGCGTGCGGCAGCGTCGAAGTTGAGGACGTCGCCGGCGTAGTTGCCGTAGCTCAGGAGCACCCCGCCGCCGTGCTCGGATGCATTCGCGACCGCCGTGACCTGCTGCGCGCTCGGGCTGGCGAACAGGTTCCCCATCGCCGCACCGGCCGCGAGCCCGTGCCCGACGAGCCCCCCGAACGCCGGGTAGTGCCCGGACCCGCCGCCGATCACGAGCGCGACCGTGCCGTCCGGCGACGTGGTCGACCGCGCGACCCCGCCGTGGACCTTCCGGACCCACCGCTCGTTCGCGGCGACGAACCCGTCGGTCGACTCGTCGGCGAAGTCCGCCGGGTCGTTGAAGAGCCGGGTCATCGCTCGTCCCCCTGGGTGCGCACGTGCGTGGTGTCGAGCAGCTCGTCCGCCTTCGCGCCACGGAAGTACTTCGTGCAGAAGATCATCACCGCGGCCACGAACGCCAGGACCCCGAGCGACACGATGCCGAACGCTCCGCTGTCCGTGGGCACCACGTCGTTGATCGCCGTGCGCATGATCGGCGCCACGAACCCGCCGAGGTTGCCGAGCGAGTTGATGAGCCCGATGCCCGCGGCCGCTGCGGCCCCGGTCAGGAAGGCCGTCGGGTACGCCCACGTGATCGGTCCCACCGCGAGGAAGCTCGCGACCGCCAGCGTGATGAACAGGATGCCGAGGATCGGCTGCCCGTTCGCGCCGGCCCAGGCGGACCCGAGGATCGACAGGCCGGTGGTGATGTAGAACCAGGTGCCCCAGCGTCGACGACGCCCGACGGTGTCCGCCCGCGAACCGACGAGGTAGCAGGCGACGAGCCCGACGAGCCACGGGATCGCCGCGACCAGTCCGACCTGCCAGCCGACGTCCTGCCCGAGCAGCGACGAGACCTGCTGCGGCAGGTAGAAGGTCGTGCCGTACACGGCGACCTGCAGGCAGAAGTAGATGATCGTGAAGTACCAGACGCGACCGCTGGCCAGTGCCTTCCAGATGCCCGTCGGGCCGTCCTCGCTGCGGGCGGTGTCCTCGCGGGCCATCGCGGCCGTGAGTGAGTCCTTCTCCCCCGGCTCGAGCCACTTCGCCTGCTGCGGACTGTTCGTCAGGAACACCAGGGCCGCGATGCCGGCCAGGACCGCGAGCAGTCCCTCACCCGCGAACATCACCTGCCAGCCGTGGAACGGGGTGGCCTGGTCGCCGAAGCTGATCAGTCCGCCGGACAGCGGTGCGCCGATCATCTGCGAGAACGGCTGCGCCAGGTAGAAGATCGCGAACATCCGCACGCGGACCTTGTTCGGGAACCACTCGGACAGGTACATGATCACGCCGGGGAAGAGCCCCGCCTCGGTCACGCCGAGGATGAAGCGCAGGATGATGAACATCGTGTCGTTCGTCGTGAACGAGAACAGCGCGGCGACGATGCCCCACGTGATCGCGATGCGGGCGAGCCAGAAGCGTGCACCCAGGCGCTTGAGCAGCAGGTTCGACGGGATCTCGAAGATCGCGTAGCCGATGAAGAAGATGCCGGCACCGAGCGCGAAGGCGGCGTCGGAGATGCCGCGGTCGACGCTCAGGGCCTCCTCGGCGAACCCGACGTTGGTGCGGTCGAGGAACGCGACGAAGTACAGGATGACGAGCATCGGCATGAGGTGCTTCGTCGCCTTGCCGATCGCCGACTTCAAGGCCGGGTCGTGCGTGGACCCGAGCGCGGGGGCAGGGGGAAGTGACACGGGTTCGCTCCTTTGCGAGCACGGTGCGGTGGGTTGGGAGGGGACGGTGGACCCGTCAGTGCATGTACAGGCCGCCGTCGACGTTCAGCGTCTGGCCCGTGACGAACCCGGCGTCCTCGCTGATGAGGTAGGCGATCGCGGCGGCGATGTCCCTCGGGGTGCCGATCCGCGACAGCACGCCGTCGGCGGCCATCGCGGTCTTGCGCTCCTCGGTCAGGGTGCCGCCCATGATGTCGGTGTCGATCGGCCCGGGGGCGATCGCGTTGACGGTGACGCCCTGCGGCCCGAGCTCGCGGGCGAGGCCACGGGTCAGACCGATCACGCCGGCCTTCGCGACCGTGTACGGGGTCTTGCTGAAGGTGCCGCCGCCGCGCTGGGCGGAGACCGACGACAGGTTCACGATGCGGCCGTAGCCGTTCCGCACCATCGACTCCGCCGCCCGCAGGCTCGCGAAGTGCACGCCGTCGAGGTTGATCGACAGCACGCGGTGCCACTCCCCCTCCGGGAGGTCGAGGTACGCGTGCGCCGAGGACACCCCGGCGAGGTTGACCAGGGCGACGATCGGGTCGAGCTCGGCCTCGATCGTGTCGAAGGCGGCCCGGACGGCGGTCTCGTCGGCGACGTTCGCGCCCACCCCGACGGCCCGGACGCCGTGCTGCTCGCGGATCTCGGTGGCGACCGCCGCGCTGGCGTCCTGGTCAAGGTCGATGATGCCGATGTCCCACCCGGCCTCGGCGAGGTGGTGGGCGGTGGCGCGGCCGATCCCCCGGGGCGATGCGGCCCCGGTCAGGACGGCGGTGCGGTGCTGCTGTTCGTTGTCCATGGTGTTCCGCCTCAGTGGATCGGGGCCGGGCCGAGCTCGTCGAGGAGCTTCTGCATCGCGACGTAGGCCTTGTTGCGGTAGGCGACGAGTTCCGGCGTGCGGTCGGCGGGCACCTCGAGGTACCCGGCACCCGACTTCGTGCCGAGCTCGCCCGCGTCGACGTGCTGCTGCAGGGACGGCGGGGTCGCGAAGCGCTCGGGCCAGCGGGTCTGCAGCGACTCGAAGCAGAACGCGTACACGTCGAGTCCGGCCATGTCGGCGATCGCGAACGGGCCGAAGAACGGCAGGCGGAAGCCGAACGTGGTCCGCACGATGGTGTCGATGTCGTCGGGGGTCGCGATGCCCTCGTCGGCGATCTTCGTGGCTTCCTCGAACAGTGCGTACTGCAGGCGGTTCAGCACGAACCCGGTCGAGTCCTTCACCCGCGCCGACTGCTTGCCCGTGGCCGCGACGACGGTCTCGCCGACCGTGATCGCGTGCTCGTTCGTCGTCGGGTGCGGGATGAGCTCGACGCCGGGGATGAACGGCGCCGGGTTCGAGAAGTGCACGCCGAGGAACCGCTCCGGACCCACGACGGCCTCGGCCAGCGACTCGATGAGGATCGTCGACGTGTTCGAGCCGATGACGGCGTCCGGGCGGGCGGCCTCGCTGATGCGCCGGAGCGTCGCGTGCTTGATCTCGAGCTTCTCGGGGACGGCCTCCTCGATGAAGTCGGCCGAGGCGACCGCTTCCTCGATCGAGGCGGCGGCGCTGAGGTGGGCGTCCACCCGCGACACGGCATCAGCGGGGAACAGCCCGTCCGCGACGAACTGCTCCGTCTCGGTGATGAGCCGGGCGCGGTTGGACGCGGCGATCTCCGCCGAGACGTCGGCGATCCGGACGGTGTGACCGGCGAGGGCGAGGACCTGGGCGATCCCGCCGCCCATGTAGCCGGATCCGACGACGGCGATGTCGAGGGTGCTCATCGGGTGACTCCTTGCTTCGTCGCCCCGACCACCGAGGTGGCGAGGACGGAACGGATGTACTGCTGGTTGGTGGCGCAGACGCCGAGGCTGTCCCCGCCGTACTGCTCGGTCATGACGATCCCGCGGAAGCCGTCGGCGACCGCGTCGCGCAGGACCTGGCGGTAGTTGATGAGTCCGGCCTCCATGGTGCTCGGCGCGCTCGTCGCCCAGCTGCCGTCGCCGGCCTCGTCCCGCGTGTAGTTCTTCACGTGGAGGTAGTTCGTGTACGGCAGGGTCTTCGCGAACAGCTCCTTCCAGTCCTCGACCGGACGGTGCAGACGGATGAGGTTCGCGACGTCGGCGTTCAGCCCGACGTTGTCGAGGCCGATCTCCTCGACGAGTCGGACGGCGCTGTCCGCCGTGCCGAGGTAGGTGTCCTCGTACAGCTCCAGCGCCATCGGGAGTCCGACGCTCGCGGCGTGCTCGCCGAGCTCACGCAGACGGGACACGGCGGCGGCACGGACCTCCGCGTCGTCCGGGTCCTTCGGGCCCTGCGCGGTCCAGAACCAGAGCGCCTTCCGCTGGGCCTCGTTGAACGGCTGGTGGAGCCCCGTCGAGAACACCTGCATGCCCCACTCGGCCGCCGCATCGATCGTGCGGTGGGCGTAGGCGAGGTTGTCCTCCTCGTGCCCGGGCTGGACGACGCTCTTGCGCTGCAGGTGCACCGACGGGATGCCGACGCCGTGCGCCTTCGCGATCGCGAACAGCTCGTCGCGGCGGGACCGTTCGAGGTCGGCGGGCCGGATGTGGCTGTCGGCGAGTTCGGCGAGCGAGAACCCGACGGCTTCGATCTGGGCGAACACGTCGTCCCACACGGCCGGGTCCGCGTCGTGGAAGGCGACGCCGTCGCGCGTCGCCTGCGGGAACCCGTGCAGACACGTCGCGATCGGCCAGGTGTCGGCCGTCCAGCTGCTGGAGTCCCAGTCTTGGTCGACCCAGTCCTGCGGTGTGCTCACGGGATGCTCCTTCGCATGTCGGGGTTCGTCGTCGAACCTCTTTCCTATAGGAAAGATACTCCGTCGTCGGAGATTCGCAACCGATCGGACCAAACCCCTCGTCCGGGGGGCTCCGAAGGAGGGCGGGCACGGAGGATCAGGACGCCCGTCCCGTTGACCCGAACCTCGGGACGGGCGTCCGCCCGGGCCGGATCAGGCGGTGTGCGACGCGTCCGCTCGCGACCGGAGCCGCACGGCATCGATGTGGTGCCGCATCGCCGCGACCGCCGATGCGGGGTCCTCGGCCAGTGCGTCGAGGACGGCGCGGTGCTCCTGCACGGCACGGTCGGTGTCGTCGCCACCACCCTCGACGATCTGCCGCATCCGGTGGACGCGGGTCGTGATGATCTCGGACATCTCCTCGAGGAACGGGTTCCGCGTCGCGTCGAAGACGACCTGGTGGAACTGCCAGTCGGCACGGAAGAACCGCGCCATCAGCTCCTCGGACGCCGCACCCGCACCGATCGCGGCGATCTCCTCGGCCACGGCCGCCTGCTCGGCGAGCGCCGTCGCCAACCGTGACCGCAGGGCGGGGACGTCGCCGCGCGCAGCCAGCTCGACGGCGCCCGACTCCACGATGAGTCGGGCGTCGAAGAGGGCCTCGAGCTGGTCGCCGGCGAGCGGCGGGGACACCCGGTACCCCTTGTTGGCCTCACGCGTGACGAGCCCGGTGCGTTCGAGCTGCACGAGCGCCTCGCGCACCGGGGTCGGCGAGACGCCGAGGGAGCGGGCCAGTCCGTCGATCGACAGGCGCATGCCCGGTTCGACGTCGTGCCCCATCAGGACCTCGAGCACCCGGTCGTAGACGCGGTCGCGCAGCCCGAGCTGGGTGATGCGCTCGGTCCCGAAGCCCGGCATCGTGGTCGACATGCATCGATCCTAGAGAATCCAGGATCACGGGCGCCTCGACCCGCTCCGGATCAGTAGAGCGCGTCGATGCCGATCAGGTCGCCGAGGCCGAGGGTCCGCTGGCCGGTCTCGCACGTCGTCGACGCGGGCTTCATCACGAGGCCGCTCGTCGCCGCGGTGTGCCCGAGGCCGTACGCGTGCCCCCATTCGTGCGTGGCGACCCCGCGCAGGTCGAAGCGCTTCCCCGAGCAGGTCGACGCGGCGGACCAGTCGACCGACGTCGAGTACCGCTGGTCGGCCTCGACCGCGACGCCCGAGCGCGACCAGACGCAGGTCACCGCGAGGGTCCCGGCGCGCAGCGATCCCCACCCGACCATGTTCGAGCCGTCGGACGCGCCGCAGCCACCGGTGGCGGTGACGCCCATCGCGCGCTTCCGGCTGCCGAGGGGCGTGTCGTCCGCCGTCGACTTCACCGTCCGGCCGCACGCCGACGTGGTCCCGGTCCAGGCGTCGGCACCGGCGCCGATGGCTGCTGCGCCGGACACCTTCTGGTTGTTCGGGTTGTAACTCCACTCGACGGTGTTGGCCCAGCGGAAGCCGAGCTTCGTGTACGCCGTCGCGGAGCAGCTGGACGTCTTGCCCGTGGCCGCCGTCGACGACGACGCTCCGCCCGTGGCCCGGAGTCCGGAACCGCCCGGGAGCGTCCGGTGCGCGAGGGCGGCACGCTCCTGGCGGATGGCTGCCGGCGCCCCGGACCATTGGTCGTGCACGAGGACCGCGACTCCCGAGCGGCCGGTGTTCGTCACCGACACGTCCCCGTCGTCGGCACTGCCCGCGGCGCCGACCGGCATCGCGGAGACCGTCGTCCCGACCGGCGGCACCCGGAACTGCCGACCATCCGGCAGCACTAACGTGCCGGACGACACGGCACACCCCGACGACAGCGCGGCGACGGTGATCCGGTCCCCGCGGCAGGACGGTGCGGCATCGGCGTGCGGGACGCCGACCGACGTGGAGACGACCGCGGCGAGCGCGATCCCGAGCACGACCGCCCCTGCGGTCACGGTGGACATCCGCACGTTGTCGACCCTCCTGGTCCCCTGTACCGGCAGCCCCCTGCCGGGCGCAGTCAGTGTGCGGACCCCCGGACGGCGCGGTCAACCCCCCCGAACTGGCCGTGCACACGCGCCGAGACTGTGCTCAGGGCACCCGCACGAACCGCGGCGCACCCCGCTCTCGCAACCGGAACCCGAGGTGCTGGTACAGCCCGATCGCCCCGGTGTTGCCGGCGGCGGCGTGCATGAGCGGCGTCTCGCCCCGCGCGCGGATGCCGTGCGCGACGTCGAGCACGAGGCGCCGTCCGAGCCCCTGCCCGCGGAAGTCGGCGTCCGTGCACACCGCACTGATCTCGGTCCACCCCGGCGGGTGCAGGCGCTCCCCGGCCATCGCGATGAGGCGGCCCTCGCGCCGGACGCCGACGTACCGGCCGAGCTCGATCGTGCGGGGCAGGAACGGCCCGGGCTTCGTGCGGGCGATGAGCTCGAGGATCTCGGGGACGTCGTCGGGGGTGAGCTCGACGGCCTCGGGGTCCGGAGCGCCCTCGATGTCCTCGCCGGTGAGCTGCACGCCCCCGGAACCCTCGACGGCGTGCCAGCCCTCGGGGAGGACGGCGGACGCACCGACGCCGAACACCGCACCGGGTCCGAGCAGCGCGCGCACGTCGTCCCAGTCCGCGGCCGTCGGTCGCTCCGGGATCCCGGTCCAGACCGACACGTCGGGCAGGTACCGCGCGATGTCGCCGCGACGCTCGGCGAACCGGGCGTGCTCGCCGTTCAGGGACGCGAGCGCGGGGTTGTCGAGCAGCCGGGTCGGGGTGCCGTCGTCGGCGATCGTGAGGTCGAGCGTCCGCACCGCCGCGCCGCGGGGGTCGCCGCCGCGGAAGCCGAGGTCCTCGAGGCGACGCCGGTCCCCGTCCTCCCAGCCGGCCGTGTCCGCGACGGCGGCGGCGGCGTAGGTGTTGCGGGCGTGGTCGACGACGGCCTCGACGTCCGTCGCGGTGGTCAGGACGACCGCTCCGGGTCGGGTCAGGTCGGTCGTCGGGGCATCGGTCGTCATGGGTCCATCCTGCGACGCCGGGGACACCGACCGCACATCGTTGCACCGCGTGACACGGCGCCCGGGGGCCAGCGGGCAGCGGGCAGCGGGCAGCGGGCAGCGACAGGCGCTACGCCAACCGCGCCGCCACGAACGCCACCATCCGCCGCACGAGCTCCACGCGCGACGTGGCCCGGCGGTACTCGTGCCCCTCGCCCGCGAGCTCGAGGTACTCCACGTCGTGCGACCTCGCCGTGAGCGCCTCGACCACCTGGTACGCCTCACCGATCGGCACGTTCGTGTCGAGCTCGCCGTGCACGACGAGCAGCGGCGCGGTGACGTCGTCGATCGCCCGCATCGGCGACAGCGAGTCGAGCAGCGCGGCGTCGTCCACGGGGTGCCCGTACTTCGTCGCGGCCGCCGAGGCGATCCACGGCTCGGTGTCCCGGTAGAAGGTCGCGAAGTCGCTCATCCCGCACACGGCGACCCCGGCCGCGAAGACGTCGGGGGTGAAGGCCAGGGACGCGAGCGTCGCGTACCCGCCGTACGAGCGGCCCTCGACGGCGACGCGGGAGCGGTCCGCGTACCCGTTCGACACGAGGAACCGCGCGCAGTCCACGACGTCGGCGAGCGCGTTCCAGCGCAGCCCGAGGTCGTCGGCGTGCACGAAGTCGCGCCCGTACCCGCTGGACCCGCGGATGTTCGGCGCGAACACGGTGATGCCCGCGGCGGCGAGCGCCTGGTGTTGCGGTGAGAAGGTGGGTCGCTCCTGCGACTCCGGTCCGCCGTGCAGGTGGACGAGCGCTGCGCGCGGCTCGGGATGCACGGCACAGACGTCGGGACCACCACCGGTCGACGGCGTGGCCGGCTCCACCGCCCGGTACAGCCAGCCGGTGATCTCCAGTCCGTCACGCGCCGCGAAGCGCTCGAGGGTCGGCTCGACCAGGGGCACCTCCGGCAGCCCGGGGACGCCGGTGACCCGGCTCCACGTCAGCGCGTTCGTGTCGAGGCGCCAGAGCTCCCGGGGCCGCAGGGGTCCCTCGACGGCGAGGAGCACACTGCGCCCGTCGCGGCTGAGGACCGGGTCGGTGACGACGTACCCGGGCAGGTCCGGCACGGGCGTCCGCGAGGCGTCGTGCGTGTTGATGAGGTCGAGTTCGCTCCGGCCGTCGACGTTCCAGACGAGCAGCAGGGTCCGGCCGGCGTCGTCGGCGTCGAGGTACTCCAGTTCGGCGTCGTCGCGCTCGGTGATCCGCCGGGGTGCGCCGCGCCAGCCGTGCGGGCCGACCGGCTGGGCGACGAGCCCGCGGCGGGGCAGTCCGGCCTCGGTGGCGACGTAGGCGACGAGCGGACTGGTCTCGCTCGCGGGTGCCGGTCGGAGGAAGGCGATCTCCGCCGAGCCGTCCGGCGAGTCGGCGAGCAGCGCGTGGCTCTCGTCGGTGAGCCGGTCGACGACCACGACGAACTCGTGGCCACGCTGCCCGTCCCGGAGCACGACGAGGCGCTCCTCGACGCTGAGGTCGAGGATGTGGATGAGCTCCCCCACCGCGAGGTCGTCGCGGTCGCCGGAGACGGGGTCGACGAGGTACGAGCGGGCGGGCTGGTCGGCCTCGGTGGACGGCAGGGTGATGACGACCCGGTGGCCGCTGCGGCTCCACGGGCCGAGTTCGGCGTGCTGGTACCGCGACCCGGCGATCTGCGCGGCGTCGGTGCCGTCGGGTCGGACCACCCAGACCTGCTGCTTCACGCCGCCGTCGGTCGCGATGGCCACGGCGAGCCACTCCCCGTCGGAGGACCACGTCACCCGGATCACGGGGTCGTCGGACAGCCGGATCCGCACGGGCTCGGGTGCTTCGTCGCCGACGACGACGTCCTGCACGAAGACCTCGGGGGTGCCGTGCCGGTCGCTCACGAACGCGACGCGGCGGGCGTTCCGCGTCATGGTGGGCCCCCACGATCCCCAGGCCGCGACGAGGCGCTCGCCCAGGTCGGCCGCCTGCCGGGCGCGTGCCGACGGCTCGAGGTGGGTCGCGCCTCCTGGCCGCACGGCGGGCCCGCTCACCGCACCCCCTGCTGCTGCAGCCACATCTCGATCAGGCCGAGCTGCCAGAGCGCGTTCGCGCCGATCTCGGTCCGCGTGCTGTTCGGGTCCTGGAGCATCCGCTCGACCGTACCCGGATCGAAGAGCCCGCGCTCCCGCGCCTCCGGCGCGTGCAGCGCCTGCCGGACGCGCTCGAGGTACGGACCCTCGAGCTGCCGGATCGCCGGCACCGGGAAGTACCCCTTCGTCCGGTCGATGACGGCGTCGGGGACGATGCCGCGGGCCGCGCGCTTCATGACGCCCTTGCCGCCGTCCGCGAGCTTGAGCTCGGGTGGGATCGCGCCGGCGAACTCGACGAACTCGTGGTCGAGGAACGGCACGCGCGCCTCGAGTCCCCACGCCATCGTCATGTTGTCGACGCGCTTCACCGGGTCGTCGACGAGCATCGTCATCGTGTCGCTGCGGAGCGCGGCGTCGACGCTGGTCTCCGCTCCCGGCACGGCGAACGCGGCGTCCACGAACGCCGAGGGCGTGTCGTCGTCGCTCCGCCAGCGTTCCCCGAGCAGGGGTTGGAGTGCCGGCCACCGGCGGTCCATGAACACCGAGCGGTAGACCTCGGCGGCCTGGTCCCGCGGGACGGAGGCGAGCGGCGGGTACCAGCTGTAGCCGCCGAGCACCTCGTCCGCACCCTGCCCGGACTGCACGACCTTGACGTGCTGCGACACCTCTTGCGAGAGCAGGTAGAAGGCGACGCAGTCGTGGCTGACCATCGGCTCGCTCATCGCGCCGATCGCGCCGTCGATGCCGTCGAGCAGGCGCGACGAGGGGATGCGGATGCGGTGGTGGTCGGTGCCGAAGTGGCGCGCGACCTCGTCGGAGTACTCGAACTCGTCGCCGGACTCGCCACCGGCCGACTCGAAGCCGATGCTGAACGTGGCGAGGTCCTGTTGCCCGGCCTCGGCGAGCAGTGCCACGACGAGCGAGGAGTCGATCCCGCCGGAGAGCAGCACGCCGACCGGCACGTCGGCGACCATGCGGCGCTCGACCGCGGTGCGGAGCTTCGCGGTGAAGGCCTCCTGCCAGTCCTGGTCGGTCCAGTCGGCCTTGTCCGGGTCGCGCTCGAAGCGGGGCTCCCAGTACGTCTCGTCACGGGAGGTCCCGTCGCGCTCGATGACCCGGACGGTCGCGGGCGGCAGCTTGCCGACGCCGGACAGGATCGTGCGGGGCGCCGGGACGATCGAGTGGAAGGTCATGTACGACGCGAAGGCGACCGGGTCGATGCTCGTGTCGACGCCACCACCGGCCAGGACAGCGGGCAGGGAGCTCGCGAACCGCACCCCGCCGGGGACCTCGGCGACGTAGAGCGGCTTGATGCCGAGCCGATCGCGGGCGAGGACGAGCCGGCCGCTGGCGTGCTCCCAGATGGCGATCGCGAACATCCCGACCAGGTGGTCGACGAACCGGGTGCCCCACTCGGCGTAGGCGGCGAGGATGACCTCGGTGTCCGAGGTCGAGAAGAACTCGTGGCCACGGCCGCGCAGCTCGTCGCGGAGCTGTCGGTAGTTGTAGACCATGCCGTTGTAGGCGATGGTCAGTCCGGCACGGGGGTGCACCATCGGCTGCGCGCCCGCGGTGGACAGGTCGACGATCGACAGCCGTCGGTGCCCGAGCGCGACCGGTCCGCGCGCCCACAGCCCGTCGCCGTCGGGGCCGCGGTGCACGAGGCAGCCCGTCATCCGCGCCACGGCCGCGACGTCCGGCGCCGTCCCGTCGAACCGGAGTTCTCCCGCGAGTCCGCACATCAGCTGTCCCCTGCCGTTCCGGTGATCCAGGTGTCCTTGGCGCCGCCGCCGCGCGAGGAGTTCACGACCATGCTCCCCTCCGGCGCGACCCGCGTGAGCGCGACGTCGGCGAGGTGGGTGTCGTCCGGCCCCGTGCCCGTGACGTAGACGAAGGCACGCAGGTCGACGTGCCGGGGGTCGAGGCCGGCCGGGCCGATGGTCGGGTGCGACGACAGCTGCACGACCTCCTGCCCGACCCAGCGGTCGGGGTCCGCGGCGATCGCCCGGCGCCGCTCGGCGACCTCGGGAGCGCTCGCGCTCGGACCGATCAGGACGTCCCGACCGCCCTCGCCGTCGACGGGCTTCGTCACGAGCTCGCCGACGCGGTCGAGCACCGAGAGCCGTTCGCCCTCGATGCTGGTCCGGTACGTGGGGACCGAGTCGAGCAGCGGCTTCTCGTCGAGGTAGTACCAGATGAGGTCCGGCACGGTGACGTACATCGCCTTGTCGTCGACGAGCGCGTTGCCCGGCGCGTTCGCCAGGTGCACACCCCCGGCCTCGGCGACGTCGAGGATGCGCGCGCCGAGGTCCGGTGCGTGCTCCGCCGCGAGCGCGCTGACGTCGCGGTCGATGCGCAGGTACAGCCCGTGCAGCACGTCACCCGTCCGCGCCTCGACGACGTGTCCGTCGCGGACGTCCAGGTCCGAGCCGGCCAGGAGGCGCAACCCGGCCCCGTCGGCCAGCCTGTGGTGCTCGAACCACGCGCCGGCGGCGGGGCCGTCGCTGATCAGCGCGATCACCGGGTCCGGTTCGCCGGTCACGGCGGTCGCGTTCGTGCGGAGCGTGTCGCGGAGGCGGTCGACCACACCGTGCGGGTCGAGCAGGTGCTCCGGCCGCGGGGCGTCCGGCACCACCTCGTCCATCAGCTCGCGGAGCGCGATGCCGTACGCGACGCCGGAGGGCGACCGGACGTTGTCCTCGAGCACGCGCCACCCGCCGAACTCGTTCCGGACCAGGTCGAACCCCATGACGGGCGCACGCACGGCGTCCTGCGGCAGCCGGGCGGCCGCCGGGTCCCACCCGTTGGCCCCGACGAACTGGTGCTCGTCCATCACGCCGTCCGCCACGATCCGCAGGGGACCGTACGCGTCGCGGAGGAACAGCTCGATCGCGCGGGCGCGCTGCCCGAGGCCGGCGGCGAGCTGGCGCCACTCGTACGCGCTGACGGTCCGCGGGACGAGGTCGCAGCCGAACGCCTGGACGCCGCCGTCGACCACGAAGCCGACCTCGTGCTCGCGGGTCCAGGTGTCGCGGGCGGCGCAGCGGTCGATGGTGGTCTCGGCGTCCCACCCGCCGAAGAACACCGCGAGGTCGCGGAAGGCCGGGCGGGGCCGGGCTCCCGGTCCGACGGCCTCGTCACCGGCGCGGACGCGGTACGACGGCAGCGTCACGGTCGGGTGCTCGGTGCGGCCGGAGGGCGTCCCGGCGGTGTCCTCGACGACCGAGGCCACGACGTCGTCGAGCTCGCCGCGCTCGGCGTACGCGGTGCGCTGCCGGTCCGTGGAGTTGCCGCGGGCGAGGGTGTCCTCGACGAGCCCGGCCACCGTGCCCCAGTCGCCGAGCTCCTCGAGCTCCGGACGCAGGCGGGAGACGAGCTGCCGGACGGCGGTCTCGGCGGGCAGCCGCTCCGGGTGCTGCCCGAGCCCGAGCAGCTCGCCGGTCAGGCCGCCACGCGCCGCCTGCCACATCGCCGCACGGTGCAGGGGTTCGCTGCGCGGTCGCCACTCGGCACCGGACTCGACCGCCTTCTCCGCCTTGCGGACGGCGGCGCGGAACAACCCGGCGATGAGCACGGCGTCGTCCACGATCGGGGTCGCGTCGCACACCCGGAGCTCGAGCGTCGGGGCGTGCGACGAGGGCCGCACGTCGAAGTACGCCATCTTCTTGTCGGCGATCACCCCGGACGCGATGAGGTCGTCGAGCATCGCGTCGTACTCGGCGGCGTCCTTGACGCGCCCGAAGCTGCCCGCCGAGGGCCACCGCTGCCAGATGATGCTGCGGAACGACGAGTAGCCGGTGTCCTGCCCGTTCCAGAACGGACTCGAGGCACTGAGCGCCAGCAGCACCGGCAGCGCCGGGGCCACCCGCTGGGCGATCTGCACCGCCAGGTCGCGGTCGCTCACGCCGACGTGCACCTGCAGGCCGCAGATGAGCTGTTCGTCGACGAGCATCCGGTACTGCTCCTGCATGCGGCCGTACCGTCCACCGGAGGTCAGCTCGAAGTCGGCGTACTCCGACCGCGGCGCGGTGCCGGCAGCCGCGATCGTGACCCCGGCGGGGGCGATCGCGGCGCTCAGCTCGCTGCGCAGGTCGACGATCACCCGTCTCAGGTCGTCGAGGGTGCGCACCACGGGGGTGTTCGTCTCGATGGTCGTGCGCTGGAGTTCAGCGCCGAACCGGTCGGCGGGCAGTTTGGGCAGAAGGCGCGGGGCCTTCGCGGAAAGTCGTCCGGAATCGAGGTCGATGAGGTGCAGTTCTTCCTCGGCGCCGAGCGTCAGCTCTGCACTCATGGGCCGAACCTATCGCCGCACCTTGTGGAAGGCCCCGCCCGAGGGCAGATCGTCGCATGCTCGAAACAATGCCGCACGGGGTACACCCCGCTGGGAGCGCCGGCGCCGCGGCACGTAGGAACGAAGGATGCCCACCACCGTGTTCTGCCTGCACGCCCTCGGATCGAGTTCCGAGGAGTTCGTCGGGCTGCGGTCCCGCCTCGCCGGGACGCTCGACCTGGTCGGGATCGACCTGCCCGGGTTCGGCACCAGCACGGCCGCGACCGGCACCACCGTCGAGGAGATGGTCGTGCTCGTCGAACGTGCGATCGGCCGGAGCGGCGCCACCGACTGGGCGCTGATCGGGCACTCGATGGGCGGGAAGGTGGCGTCCGTCGTCGCCTCGCGCACCGTCGACGGCAGCAACGGCCTGTTCGGCCTGCGCGCCGTGGTGCTGCTCGCCGCGTCGCCGCTCTCCCCCGAGCCGATGGACGAGGAGCGCCGGCAGACGATGCTCGACTGGGCGTCGGACGGCGAGATCGGCCCCGACGAGGCCGATGCGTTCGTCGACGCCAACACCGCGTCCCGCCTCGACCCGGAGCCGCACGCGATCGCCGTGCACGACGTCGAGCGCGCGGTCCCGCAGGCCTGGACCGACTGGCTCGTCCGCGGCAGCCGCGAGGACTGGTCGACCGTCTTCCCGCCGAACCCGGTCCCCGCCCTGGTGCTGGCCGGCGCCGAGGACGGCGACCTCGGTCCCGAGGCCCAGCGGACGCTGAACCTGCCGCACTGGACCGCGGGCGAGTTCGACGCGGTGCCGGACGCCGCGCACCTGCTGCCGTGGGAGCAGCCCGACGCCGTCGCCGACCGCATCCGCGACTTCTGGCACCGTCGGGTCGACCACGGTCCGCTCGTCCCCGCCGAGACCGCCCGCGTCATCGCCTCCCCCCGCGTGAGCACACGGACCCGCGGCATCCTCGCCGTCCGAGCACTCCCGGACGCCCCGGACCGCGAACCGCGCGCCCTCACCCGCGAGCAGCTCGACACGTTGCGCGCCGTGGCCCGCGCCGTCGTCCCGCAGCCGGGCGACCGCCACCTCGACCTCGCGCTCCGCGTCGACGACCAGCTGGCCGACGAACTCGGCGACGGCTGGCGACCGGACGGCCTGCCCGCCGACGTCGAGGCCTACCGTGCCGGACTCGACGCACTCCGCAGCGAGGCCGCGCAGGGCGACGAGCACCTCGCCGGGGTGCTCGACGCGGTCACCGCGGGCGAGTACACACCGACGGCGGGTCCGCTCGGTGGTTCGCAGCTGCGAGCGTGGCTCGAGGACGCCAGCGTCGACCTCGCCAAGCAGTGGATGGCGCACCCGGCGACGATGGCCGCGATCGACTACGACGGCTTCGCCAACGGCGGCGACGGGCTGCGCAAACAGGGCTTCCTGCTCCTCGGAGCCGGCGAGCGCGAAGCATGGGAACCGACGGGAGCCGGACGATGAGACTCGACCACCAGCGCCACCACAGCGAGCACGAGGTCGTCGACGTCGTCGTCGTCGGGACCGGCGCGGGCGGCGCACCGCTGCTCGCGACCCTCGCCCGCCGCGGCCTCAGCGTCGTCGCGCTCGAGGCCGGCCCGAACACCGACCCGGAGCAGTACACCCCCGACGAGGTCGAGGCCCCCGGGGACATCAACTGGATGGACGAGCGGATCAGCGGCGGCAGCGCCCCGACCGCCTTCGGCCCGAACAACAGCGGCACCGGCGTCGGCGGCTCGACCCTGCACTGGGGCGCGTTCACGCCGCGGCCGAACCAGCACGACATCCGGCTCCGCACCGACTCCGGGCAGGGCGAGGACTGGCCGATCGACCACGCTGAGCTCACCCGCTGGATCGAGCAGGCCGAGCACGACGTCGGCGTCGCCGGACCCGCGCACTACCCGTGGGACCCGGAGCGCCGCTACCGCATGGGCCCGCCGCCGCGGAACGCCTCGTCGGACATGATGATCCGGGGTGCCGCCGCCGTGGGCATCACCGCCACGGACGCCCCCGTCGGCCTCACCACCGAGGACCGGCACCAGGAGCACCACGGGCTCCGCCAGGCCTGCGTGTCCTGCGGTTCCTGCCACCAGGGCTGCCGGAACGGGGCGAAGGTGTCGATGGACACCACCTACCTGCCCGCCGCCGTCGCGTTCGGTGCGGAGATCCGCGCCGAGGCGTTCGTGCACGGCATCGAGCTCGACGCCAGGGGCCGGGTCGAGGCCGTCGTCTACCGCCAGGACGGCCGCGACCACCGGCAGCGCTGCCGCACGCTCGTCCTCGCCGCGGGTGGCATCGAGACCCCGCGCCTGCTGCTGCACACCGGGATCGCGAACAGCAGCGGCCAGGTCGGCCGGAACTTCACCGCGCACGGGGCCACCCAGGTCTGGGCGACCTTCGACGAGTCGATGCGGTCCTACCGCGGGTACCCGTCGTCGATCATCACCGAGGACTTCGTCCGCCCCGCCGACGCGGACTTCGCGGGCGGCTACCTGATCCAGAGCCTCGGCGTGCAGCCGCTGACGCTCGCCACCTCGCTCGTGCGGGGCGGTGGGCTCCGCGGTGCCGCGCTCGTCCGGGCGCTGCAGGACTACCCGCGCATGGCCGGCGTCGGCATCAACGCCGAGTGCCTGCCGTACGACGACAACCGGCTCGTGCTCGCCGACGAGGTCGACGCGAACGGGGTGCCGAAGGCCCGCGTCACGTTCTCGCCCGGGTCGAACGAGGAAGCGATCACCCGCCACGCGGTCCGCACGATGACCGCGATCGTCGAGGCGGCGGGCGGCACGGACGTCCGGGTCCTCGACCGCACGGCGCACACCGTCGGCACGGCGCGGATGGGCACCGACGCGGGGAACTCGGTCGTGGACGCCGCCGGCCGGTCGTGGGACGTGCCGAACCTGTGGGTCGTGGACAACTCGGTGTTCCCGAGCTCCCTCATCGCGAACCCGGCGCTGACGATCATGGCGCTGTCGCTCCGTACCGCCGACCGGCTGCTCCGCGACGACGCATCGGCCGACCGCGAGCAGGCCGCGACCGCCGTCGCCTGACGCGCGAGCCGAGGGACGGTCGTCGGTGGCGGTCAGGAGTCGGCGGGTGCCCGGTCCTCGATCGGCACCACGACCGGATCCGCCCGGCGCGCACGCATGCGCGCACGGCGGTCGACGTCGAGGTCGTCCTCCGGAGGATCGTTCGCGTCCGAGCCCACGAGCCAGGTGAGCCCGCGCAACCCGCGCCGGTCGTCGGAGACGAGCGCGATCGACCAGAGCGCGCCCTCGTGCTCGGCGGCGCGGCGCTGGGCCCAGTCGACGGCCTGCAGGACGTCGGCCTCGAGCAGGTCGGTCGTCTCCGTCGCGAACACGTCGCCGTCGGGGCGCTGGACGTACACGCGGAAGCGCGGGCGCGGGTCCTCCCAGGTACTGTCGCGCTCGTCGACCTCGATGACGTCCATCCCCCGAGCCTACGAGTCCGGGTCAGCCGCGGGTGCGCGCCAACCGCCGGTTCAGCGCCCCGTTCAGCAGCGCCACGAGCAGCCCCACCGCGAACACGAGCGTGCCGAAGCACAGCACCTGCGGCGGCATCCCGGCCTTGGCGGCGCCGTACACGAACAGCGGGAACGTGACCGAGGGCCCGGCGACGAACGAGGTGATCACGTAGTCGTCGATCGACATCGCCAGCGCGAGCAACCCCGCGGCCAGCATGCCCGGCGCGAGCAACGGCAGGGTCACGAGCCGGAACGCCTGCAAGGGCGTCGCCCCGAGGTCCCCCGCGGCCTCCTCGAGCGCCCGTGACGTCCCCGCGATCCGCGCCCGGAGGACCACGACGACGTAGGCGACGTCGAACGCCACGTGCGTGAGCAGGATCGTCAGGAACCCGGTGCCGAGCCCGACCGACAGGAAGAACGACAGCGACGCGGACCCGACGACGATCGACGGCGCCGCGATGTCCGCGAACACGACGGCGTTCACGGCACCGCGCCCGGGGAACCGGTAGCGCTCGAGCGCCAGGGCCAGCGGCAGGCCGATCGCGACCGAGATGATCGCGGCGAGGAAAGCGATGACGACCGAGGTGACGAACGCCTGTCCGAGGCCGGAGACGTTCACGAGGTTCGCGTACCAGTAGGTCGTGAACCCGTTCCACGCGAACGACAGCCGGTTCGTCGGGGCGTCGTTGAACGAGTACACGATCATGTAGACGATCGGCACGAGGGTGATCGCGATGGTGACCCAGTACACGATCGCGAGCCACGGCCCGCGGCGGCTCACCCCGTGCCGGCCGGGTCGGCGCGCGGCCGTCCCGGTGGCGGGTGCGGCGGGTGCGGTGGCGCGGGGCGGTGCGACGGCGGTCATACGAGGTCCTCGAGGTCGTCGGTGCCGGAGACGCGGGCGTAGATGAACAGGATGATGCCGAGCACGACCATGAGCACGGTCGAGAGCGCCGCGGCGACGTTGTACTGCTGGTTGCCGGAGTAGGCGTCCTGGATCGCCTGCCCGATCGTGTACGTGTTCGTGCCGCCCAGGAGCGCCGAGTTCACCGGGTCGCCCACGCTGTCGATGAAGACGAGCAGGACACCGGCGAAGATGCCCGAGCGGGACAGCGGCAGCGTGGTGTGCCAGAACGCCCGGACCTTGCCGGCGTAGAGGTCGTTCGCCGCCTCGCCGAGTCGGGGGTCGATGCGTTCGAGCGCGGCGTAGATCGGCAGCACCATGAACGCCAGGTCGTTGTAGGCGTCGCCGAAGATCACCGCGCCACCGGTCCCGAGGATGTGGAAGTCCTTGCCGGCCAGGCCGATCGCCTGCAGCGCCGTGACGACCGGCCCCTGCGAGGCGAGCACGAACGCCCACATGTCGGTGCGGATGACGAACGACACGAGGAAGCTCACGAACACGAGCATGAGGAGCGGGTTCTTCCACCGTGGCGACACCCGGAACGCGATGAAGTACGCCACCGGGTACCCGACGATGATCGTCACGACGGTCGCGGCCGCGCCGTACCAGAGCGACCGGCCGAGGAACGTCAGGTACGGCACCTGCGGGTCGATGAACAGGGAGCCGTAGATCCCCCAGTTCCACGTGAACGTGTAGCCGTCGTCCGGGTTGCCCGACATGAGCGAGACGATGAGTCCCGACACGAGCGGGATGACGAAGAACACGGCCAGGTACGCGGTGCCGACGACGGCGAGCAGGAACGGCACCCGCAGGCGACGACCGTGCCGCACGGGCGCGGGTCCCGGTCCGGCCCCGAGACCGGCGGTCCCGGCCGTCCCGACAGCGCTCACGACTGCACCACCGCGTTGAAGATGCCGTTCCACTCGGAGTACTCGTCGTAGTTCTCGAACACCCGGAACTCGTGCGACTTGTCGAGCACCTCGGACGACGGGAACACCAGCGGGCTGTCCGCCACGGTGGGGTCGTCCAGCTCGTCCCGGACGTAGTCCTCCGCGGCGGGCACGGGGCAGACGTAGTTGACGTAGTCCTCGACGATGCCGGCGATCTTCGGCGTGTAGTAGAAGTCCATCCACTCCAGGGCCGACACCGGGTTCGCCGCCTGCCGGGGGATCATGAGGTTGTCGTGCCACATCATCTGGCCTTCCTCGGGCGTGACGAACCGCAGGTGCTCGAACCCGGACTGCTGCGCCTGGAACACGTCGCCGGACCACGCCTGGGTGATCCAGGTGTCACCGTTCTCGAGCTTGTTGATGTAGCTCTGGTCGTAGAACCCGGTGACGCTCGGGCGGAGCTTCCGCAGCCAGTCCTGGGCCGTCCGCCAGTCCGCGGGGGTCGAGGTCTCCGGGGCGATGCCGTTCGCGAGCAGCCCGAGGGACCCGAGCTCGGTGTTGTCGCTCATCAGCCCGACGCGGCCCCGGAACGCCGGGTCGAGCAGGTCCTGGAACGACGTGATCTCGCGGTCGATGTACTTCGGGTTGTAGGCGATCCCGGTGAACCCGGTCTGCCACACGACCGAGTGCTTGTTCCCGGGGTCGTAGGTCGGGTCCTTCACGGAGTCGCCCGCGTTCGCCGCGAAGTTCGGCAGCCGCGAGTGGTCGAGCTCGCACACGAACCCGTTCTTGATCATCTGCGTCAGCTCGAAGCCGTTCGTCATCACGACGAGGTCGTAGCCGGTGGCCCCCTGCGCGCGGAGGATCGGGGACACCGTCGCGTAGAACGTGGCGTTGTCCTGGATCACGGCCTGGTAGTCGACCGAGACCCCGGTGGCCCGCTCGAACAGCTGGATGGATTCGGACTTGCCGTGGTCGGAGTCGATGTAGAGCGGCCAGTTCGCGAAGTTGAGCTGCTTCGTCGCCTTCTGGTCCGCCCAGAACCGCTCCCAGTCCACCGGGTGTTCGGGGAGCGACGCCGCCGACCCCTTGATGCTGCAGCCGGCGAGCAGGGCGGCGACCGCGGCGGCCCCGCCGCCCGCGAGGAACCCGCGACGGCTGACGCGTGCGGACGTCAGTCCGCGCACCAGGTCCGGTCGCGGACTCACGCGACGACCCCCGCGGTGGCGGGCGCGGACTGGAGGCACGGGTCGGCTCCGGCGGTGACGGTCGCGTCGGACGCGGGGTGCGCCTCCAGGCCGAAACCGTGGTCGACGCCCCACGTGAGCCAGACCTCGGTACCGGTGGCGATGCGCGGTCCGCCCTTGGAGTTCTGCGCGAAGACGGAGACGCGGCCCGCGCCCGGCACGTCGACGAGGTACTGGGTGCTGACGCCGGAGAACGACACGTCGACCACACGGCCGGGGCCGAGGATGTTGCGACCGGCCTCGGGTGCCGGCTCGGCGGTGCGGATCTTGAGCTTCTCGGGACGGACGCCGACCACCACGTGTCCGGTCGTCGCGACGGCCCGGTCGGTCGGGACGGCGATCGTGCCGGCCGCGGTGGCGACGACGAGGAGTCCGCCGTCGGTGCCGCGGACCTCGCCCTCGAGCAGGTTCGACTGCCCGAGGAAGTTCGCGACGAACGCCGTGCGGGGCAGCTCGTACAGGTCCTGCGGGCTGCCCATCTGCTCGATGCGGCCGCCGTTCATGACGGCGACCGTGTCGGCCATCGTCATCGCCTCCTCCTGGTCGTGCGTGACGTGCAGGAAGGTGAGACCGACCTCGGCCTGGATCGTCTTCAGCTCGAGCTGCATCTGGTGCCGCAGCTTGAGGTCGAGGGCGCCGAGGGGCTCGTCGAGCAGGAGCAGGGCCGGGCGGTTCACGATCGCGCGGGCGAGGGCGACGCGCTGCTGCATGCCGCCGGACAGCTGCGCCGGACGCTTCGACGCCGAACCCTCGAGCTCGACGAGCCGCAACGCCTCGGTCGCCTTCGTCATCGGGTCCGGGATGCGCCGGCGCTTCAACCCGAACGCCACGTTCTCGAGCACGCTCATGTGCGGGAACAGCGCGTAGTTCTGGAACACCGTGTTGACCGGCCGCTGGTACGGCTTCGTGTCGGTGACGTCCCGTCCGCCGATCGTGATCGTGCCGCTCGTGGGCTCCTCGAGGCCGGCGACGAGCCGGAGCGTCGTCGTCTTGCCGCAGCCGGACGGCCCGAGCAGCGCGAAGAACGAGCCGGCCGGGACGGTGAGGTCGAGGGCGTCGACCGCGGTGTGGCCGGGGAAGGACTTGGTGATCCGGTCGAGCCGGAGATCGGCTCCCGATTCGGCGAAGGTGCCGGTCATTGCCATGGTGCCTCCTGCTGCTCGTGCTGCTCGGGGTCGGGTTCGGGCTCAGCCGATGTAGGACATGACGTGCTTGATGCGGGTGTAGTCGTCGAACCCGTACTGGGACAGGTCCTTGCCGTAGCCGGAGTGCTTGAAGCCGCCGTGCGGCATCTCGGCGACGATCGGGATGTGGGTGTTGATCCACACGCACCCGAAGTCGAGGTCGCGGGCGAAGCGCATCGCCCGCGCGTGGTCTGTCGTCCACACCGAGCTCGCCAGGCCGTACTCGACGCCGTTCGCCCACGCGAGGGCCTGCTGCTCGGTCGAGAAGCGCTGGACGGTCTGCACCGGGCCGAAGATCTCCTGCTGCACGGCGCGGTCGTCCTGCCGGAGACCGGAGACGATCGTCGCCTCGTGGTGGAAGCCGCGGTCGCCCAGGCGGTGGCCGCCGAGCTCGATGGACGCGTGGTCGGGGAGGGTGTCGATGAACGACCGGACCTGGGCGAGCTGGGCCGCGTTGTTCACCGGGCCGAAGTACGGGGTCGGTGCGTCCGGGCCGGTCTGCGCGTCGGTCCGCGCCGCCTCGGCGAGCGCCGCCACGAACTCGTCGTGGATGCCGTCCTGCACGAGCAGGCGGGTGGCGGCGGTGCAGTCCTGCCCGGCGTTGAAGAAGCCGGCGGCGACGATGCCGGCCACGGCAGCGGGGACGTCGGCGTCGTCGAACACGATCACCGGGGCCTTGCCGCCGAGTTCGAGGTGGGTCCGCTTGAGGTCACTGGCGGCGGCGCGGGCGACCTCGATGCCGGCGCGGACGGAGCCGGTGATCGACACGAGCTGCGGCGTGGGGTGGTCGATCATCGCGGCGCCCGTCGTCCGGTCCCCCACGACGACGTTGAGGACACCCGGCGGCAGGAACTCGGCAGCGACCTCGGCCAGCAGCAGGGTCGACAGCGGGGTGGTGTCGCTCGGCTTGAGCACGGTCGTGTTCCCCGCGGCGAGCGCCGGCGCGAACTTCCACACCGCCATGTTGAGCGGGTAGTTCCACGGGGTGACCTGGGCGACGACACCGATCGGCTCGCGCCGGACGAACGACGTGTGGTCGGTCATGTACTCGCCGGCGCTCCGCCCCTCGAGGTTCCGGGCGGCGCCGGCGAAGAAGCGGATCTGGTCGACGGAGAGCAGGATCTCGTCCTCGACGAGGGTGGCGCGGGGCTTCCCGGTGTCGAGCGACTCGAGGTCGGCGAACTCCTCCGCCCGCTGCTCCATCGCGTCGGCGATCCGGAAGAGCGCGAGCTGTCGTTCCGCCGGTGTGGTGCGGCCCCACGTCCCGAACGCGCTGCTCGCCGCACGGAAGGCCGCGTCGACGTCGGCGGCGCTGGACACCGGCGACGTGCCGTAGACGTGCTCGTCGGTCGGGTCGATCAGGTCGAAGGCCGCGTCGGCACGGACCTCGACGGACGCGCCCCCGATGAAGTTCCGGACCTCGCTCGTCTTCGTGGTCTCCCGCATGGCGGCGATACTGGCACGGAAAAAGCCGGTTCGGAAGACTTGTAACAACGGAAATCGTCGTGAAACACGGTGTTCACAACGGATTCCCTTGCTTTCTGGGCGATGGCGCTGCAATGCTGTCCGGCATGGCGGCAGCACCACGACGTCCGGGACCGATCGACGACACCTCGAAGCGGATCATCGAACAACTCCAGGCGGACGGGCGCCGTCCGTACGGCGAGATCGGCAAGGCGGTCGGTCTCAGCGAAGCGGCGGTCCGGCAGCGCGTCCAGAAGCTGACCGAGACCGGCGTCATGCAGATCGTCGCGGTGACGGACCCCCTGCAACTCGGGTTCCACCGCCAGGCGATGATCGGCATCCGGGTCAGCGGCGACACCCGAACCGTCGCCGACGAACTCGAACGGCTCCCGGCGGTCGACTACCTCGTCATGACCGCCGGGAGCTTCGACCTCATGGTCGAGGTCGTCTGCGAGGACGACGACGACCTGATCGAACTCCTGAACGGCACCATCCGGGCGATCCCGGGCGTCGCCGGCACCGAGACCTTCGTCTACCTGCAACTCCGCAAACAGCTCTACGACTGGGGAACGCGATGACCATCTCCGAACGACCCACCACCCGTCTCGGCTCGTACGACCCGTTCGCACCGGTGGACGACGCCGCGCTGCAGCAGAAGTCGCGCGACCACCTGTGGATGCACTTCGCCCGGCACGGTGCGAACCAGGCCGGTGCCGACGTGCCGATCATGGTCCGCGGCGAGGGGCACCACGTCTACGACAGCCACGGCAAGGAGTACATCGACGGGCTCTCCGGCCTGTTCGTCGTCGCCGCGGGCCACGGCCGGAAGCGCCTGGCCGAGATGGCCGCCAAGCAGGCCGAGACGCTGTCGTTCTTCCCGATCTGGTCGTACGCGCACCCCGCGGCGATCGAGCTCGCGGACCGGTTGGCCGACCACGCCCCCGGCGACCTCAACAAGGTGTTCTTCTCGACCGGTGGCGGCGAGGCCGTCGAGACCGCGTTCAAGCTCGCGAAGTACTACTGGAAGCTCCGCGGCAAGCCGATGAAGCACAAGGTGATCTCCCGCGCGGTCGCGTACCACGGCACCCCGCAGGGAGCGCTCGCGATCACGGGCATCCCGGCGATGAAGCAGATGTTCGAGCCGCTCGCGCCGGGTGGCTTCCGCGTGCCGAACACGAACTACTACCGCGCCGCCGAGATGGGCTTCGCCGGCGAGAGCGAGGAGGAGTTCGGCTTCTGGGCGGCCGAGCGCATCCGCGAGATGATCGAGTTCGAGGGTCCGGACACCGTCGCCGCGGTCTTCCTCGAACCGGTGCAGAACTCCGGCGGCTGCTTCACCCCGCCGCCCGGGTACTTCCAGCGGGTCCGCGAGATCTGCGACGAGTACGACGTGCTGCTGGTCTCCGACGAGGTGATCTGCGCGTTCGGTCGGATCGGCACCATGTTCGCGTGCGACACCTACGGCTTCGTGCCGGACATGATCACGTGCGCGAAGGCGATGACCTCGGGCTACTCCCCCATCGGCGCGACGATCATCAGCGACAAGCTCTTCGAGCCGTTCTCCACGGGCGACACGACCTTCTACCACGGGTACACGTTCGGCGGGCACCCGGTCTCCGCCGCCGTCGCGATGGAGAACCTCGACATCTTCGAGGAAGAGGGGCTCCTGCAGAACGTCCAGCAGAACGCCCCGCTCTTCAAGGCCGAGCTCGACACGCTGCGCGACCTGCCCATCGTCGGGGACGTCCGTGGTGACGGGTACTTCTACGGCATCGAACTCGTGAAGGACAAGGCCACCAAGACGACCTTCGACGACGCCGAGTCGGAGCGCCTGCTCCGCGGGTTCCTGTCGAAGGCGCTGTTCGACGCCGGGCTGTACTGCCGTGCCGACGACCGCGGCGACCCCGTCGTGCAGCTCGCGCCACCGCTCACCATCGGGCAGCCGGAGTTCCGCGAGATGACCTCGATCCTGCGGAGCGTCCTGTCCGAGGCCTGGACGAAGATCTGACCGTGACCGGCTACCGGGGCGTCTCGTTCTGGCTCGACGCGCTCGTCACGAGTGGCCGCGACGACCTGACGCCCCGCCCGCCGCTCGACGGCGACACCACCGCGGACGTCTGCATCGTCGGCGGTGGACTGACCGGTCTCTGGACCGCGTGGTACCTGCACCAGGCCGACCCGCGCCTCCAGGTCGTCGTCGTGGAACGCGAGATCGCGGGCTTCGGCGCGTCCGGACGCAACGGCGGCTGGTGCTCCGCACTGTTCCCGCGGTCCGCCGAGGCGATCGCCCGCGAGCACGGCCGCGACGCGGCCCTCGCCCTGCGTCGGGCGATGCGCGACACCGTCGACGAGGTCGGGCGCGCAGCGTCCGAGGCCGGAGTCGACTGCGACTACGTCAAGGGCGGCACCGTCCTCTACGCGCGCTCCGTCGTGCAGGAACGCGCGGCCCGCGACGAGGTCGCCGCCTCGGACGCGTGGGGCGACGACATGACGTACCGCGACGCACGGCCCGGCGATGCCGCCGGATCGGCCGGTGTCGCGTGGACGCCGGACTGCGCGCGGGTCCAGCCCGCAGCGCTGGTGCGCGGCCTGGCGGCGGCCCTGGAGGCGCGGGGCGTCCGGATCGCGGAGCACACGCCCGCCGTCTCGTGGGGTCCAGGGCACGTGGTCACGTCGCGCGGGACCGTCACCGCCGGTGCCGTGGTCATCGCGGTCGAGGGCTACGGCGCGCAGCTCGAGCAGACGAAGCGGCGCATCCTGCCGCTGTACTCGCTCATGATCGCGACCGCTCCCCTGCCGGTCGCGGTGTGGGACCGTGTCGGGCTCGAACACGGGCAGACGTTCTCCGACTACCGGCACCTGCTCGTGTACGGGCAGCGCACGGCGGACGACCGACTGGCGTTCGGCGGACGCGGAGCCCGCTACCACTGGGGGTCAGCGATCACCCCCGGCTACGACCGGGTACCACGCGTGTTCGAGCACCTGCGGCGGTCCCTGGTCGAGCTGTTCCCCGCCGTCGCCGACGCCCCGGTCACCCACACGTGGGGCGGACCCCTCGGGGTGCCCCGGGACTGGTGCGCCTCGGTCACGTGGGACGGCCACGTCGGGACCGCCGGCGGCTACGTCGGCGACGGCCTGTCCACGACGAACCTCGCCGGACGGACGCTCGCCGACCTCGTGCGGGGTGTGTCCTCGCCGCTGACCGCGCTGCCGTGGGTGAACCACCGGTCGCCGGACTGGGAGCCGGAGCCGCTGCGGTTCCTCGGGGCGAACGCCGGGCTCGTGGCCACCGACCTGGCCGACCGCGAGGAAGCACTGACCGGGCGGCCGAGCCTCGCCGCCCGCCTGATGGCACCGCTGACCGGAGGACACTGATGGCTGCACTCGATGCCGACGTCGTCGTCGTGGGGGCTGGGGTCGCCGGGCTCGCCGCTGCTCGAGCGCTCGTGCAGGGCGGGCAGCGCGTCGTCGTGCTCGAAGCCCGCGACCGCATCGGTGGCCGCACCTGGACCGACGACGAGATCGGGGTGCCGGTCGACCTCGGAGCCTCGTGGATCCACGGCATCGAAGGGAACCCGCTCTGGTCCCTGGCGTCCGCGTTCGGGATCGAGACCGTCGAGTTCACCGTCGGCAGCTTCCAGTTCGACGGGCGGCCGATCGGCTGGCACGCCCCGTCCGGACGGCGGTTGACCGCGCCCGAGGCCGCGTCGTTCGTCGCGGACCTGCACACCGTCGACGCGGCCCTCGCCGCGGTGGTCGCCGACGCCCCGCCGCCGGCGACCTACGCGTCCGCCGTCGACACCGCGCTGCGGTCCCTGCAGTGGCAGGGCGACCGGGCCGCGCGGATCCGCGAGTACACGGCGCACCGCTCCGAAGACCTCTGCGGCGCCCCGGTCACCGTGCTCGACGCGCACGGGCTCGACGAGGAGCACGTCGCCGGCGACGAGGTGGTGTTCCCCGGCGGCTACGCCCAGTACGCGCACGCCCTGGCGGCCGGGCTCGACGTGCGGCTGTCCTCCGTCGTCGCCGCCGTGCGCTCGTCGTCCTCGGGCGTGGTCGTCGGGCTCGCCGACGGGACGACCGTGTCCGCTGCGGAGGTCGTCGTCACGGCGCCCCTCGGCGTGCTGCAGGCCGGCGCGATCACGTTCGAGCCACCGCTCGAGCCCGCGGTGCTCGACGCGATGGGCCGACTCGGGATGGGCGTCTACGACAAGGTGTTCCTGCGGTTCCCCGAGCGCTTCTGGGGTGACGACTGGGTGGTGCGGCAGCAGGGTCCGGCCGGGGTCGACTGGCACTCCTGGTACGACATGTCCCGGGTGACCGGCGAACCGGTGCTCGCGGCGCTCGTGGGCGGTGCCGGCGCGCGGCGGATCGAGTCGCTGCCCGATGCCCTGGTCGTCGACGAGGCGGTCGAGGCGCTGCGCCGGATGTTCGGGCCCACGGTCCCGGAGCCGGACGGCGTGCGGATCACCCGGTGGGCGGCGGACCCCTTCGCGCGCGGGTCGTACTCGTACCTGCACGTGGGGGCGTCACCGGACGACCACGACCTGCTCGGCACCCCGTCGGGGCGGGTGCAGCTCGCCGGTGAGGCCACGTGGGGCGACGACCCCGCGACGGTGCACGGGGCGCTGCTCTCCGGGCTGCGGGCGGCGGGGCGGTTGCTCGGGCACGAGGTGTCGGCCGGGTCGTTGGCGGGGCCGCTGCCCGGCTGACGGGCGGGGCCGGAGTCGGCCGGATCCGGCCGGCACCCGCCGCCCGGTCGGGCGTGACGCTCCGTCAGTCGAAGGCCGGGGTGTCCGCCGAGCACCGCACCGCGTCGCCCGGCCGCGCCGACGTCTCGCTCGCGATCTCGCGCTTCCCGTCGAGCAGGATCCGGCACGTCGCCGTGGCCCCGGCGCCCGGCGTCGCCCGCACCGACGCCCGCTGTTCGGCGAGGACGATCGCGTCGTGCTCCCATTGCGACCCGTCGCCGTCCGAGGACCCGGTCTCCTGCTCGTCGAGCCGGTGCACCGCGGGCGCTTCGCCCCGTCGCTCGGCACCCTCGACCCGCACGTCCGTGAGCGCGGCCCCGCTCGGCTGGTCGACGCGGACCTCGTAGGTCACGGACCAGGCATCGCCCGTCTGCTGCTGGACGAAGCTGCACCCGGTCGCGAACACCGCGACGGAGCCGGCGACCACGGCGGCGGCGAGGAGACGGACGGTGGGACGGTTGCGTTCGGACATGCCACCAGCCTGCGCACCGACCGCCCGCGGATCGTCCTCCGGGCGACGCGACCCCGTGCGACGACGGATCGATCCCGGGTCCTCCGAGCGGTTGACATCGGCACCGTCCGCCCGCGCAGTCAGTACCGTCGACCGCATGGGAACCGTGCTGCCAGGCGTGATCGCGTTCGTCGTGGGGGTCGTCCTCGCCGTCGGGGCGCTCGTGCCGTGGACGGCGTGGGAGTACCGCCGTCACGGGCAGCTCGGCTTCCGACGCTCGCTCGTCGCGTTCGGCACGCTCGTCTACGCCCTCGCGCTCGTCACCTACACGCTGCTGCCGCTGCCCGACGACGTCGCGACGATGTGCCGGAACACGGCCTCGCCGCAGCTGACGCCGTTCGCGTTCCTCGGGGACGTCGCGAAGGAGGGCGGGATCTCCGGACCCCGGTCGCTGCTGTCCAACCCGGCGTCCGCGCAGGTCCTGTTCAACGTGCTGCTCTTCGTGCCCCTCGGTGCACTCGCCCGGCACGCGGTCGCCCGGAGGCGCGTGTTCGCCGGCCTGCTCGTCGGGCTCGGCGCCGGGTTCGTGGTGTCCCTGCTCATCGAGACGACGCAGCTCACCGGCGACTGGTTCCTCTACCCGTGCTCGTACCGCCTCTTCGACGTCGACGACCTGCTCGCGAACACGACCGGCGCCGTGGTCGGCACGCTCCTCGCCCCGCTCGTGGGGCTGCTCGCCGGGTCGGGGCGGACCACCGACGCGGACGCCCCGCGCCCGGTCACCGCGGCACGACGGTTCTCCGGCATGCTCGCGGACGTGCTGGCGATCTGGCTCCTGTCCGGCACGCTGAGCGTCGGGACCGCCCTGGTGTGGGCGATCGCCGGGCGGGACGACCAGGACCCGGTGCTCGGCACGCTCATCACCGCCGGTGCCCTGGTCGCCCCGTTCGCACAGCTCGTGGTCGTGCTCGCGACAGGCCGGACCCTCGGTGAGCACGTCGTCCGGCTCCGTCCGGCCCCGACACCGGGGACCGGGAGGCGCGTGGTGCGCTGGGCGCTCGGCTCCGGCGGGTGGGCGGCACTGCTCGCCGTGGACGTCCCGTTCTCCGCGTTCCTCGCGTTCGTGCTCGCGGTGACGTCGGTCATCGCGGTGTGGGCGACACGCGGCCGGCGTGGGTTCGCGCTCGCGGTGATCCGGGCGGAGGTCGAGGACGACCGGGTGCCGGCGCGCGTCGGCTGAGGGGGTCCGACGGGTGCCCCGCGCCGGCAAGAGCGCGGGACACCCTGGGCTCAACCCTTGCGCCACACGTCGTGCAGGAGCCGGGCCAGGGTCACGAGCAACGTCGCGATCCCCAACCACGGCACCTGACGGCGTCGACGCGGTTCGTCGTCGGAGGACATCCGAACCACCTTCCGTGTCAGCGCCGGCGGACACGAAGAGCAGGGGCCGAGGGACGTGCGACCCGACGGTGATCGGGCTACGCTGGCTCCAAGTTCAAGCTCGGGACGCATCGTGTCCCTCGTTCTCCACTCGGAGAGCAAATCGAAGCCCATCGCTGTTGTCCCAGCGGTGGGCTTCATCCTTGCTCGGGCCACGCTCCGGCGGTGACGCGGCCCGCCACCAGCCTACTGATGTTCCATGTTCCGGTGAGAGCGACACGGGGGTCGTACTGACCGGACGCTCACGGGTCGCACGGGCCCGGAACGGTGTTCGAGTGCCACACTCGGAGCCGTGACGACGACGCGGACCACACCCCGGCACGAGCACCGCGGGCCGGTCGCCGTCGCCGTGCTGGTGAACCTCGCGCTGAGCCTGTTCCTGCCCGACGAGGTCCTGTTCTTCCCGTCCTGGGTGGTCCCGCTCCTCGGGGTACTGCTCCTCACCCCGCTCATCGTGTTCAACCCTCGGCGGCTGACCCGTGAGACCACCTGGTCGCGGTGGCTGTCCACGGGCCTCGCGGTCCTGCTGACCGTCGCGAACCAGCTGACCGTCGTCCGCACGGTCGACGAGCTGCTGCACGGGCACCCCGACGGCGGCGCGGTGCTCCTGACCGCCCTGCAGGTCTGGGTGAGCAGCATCATCGCGTTCGGGCTCGTGTACTGGGAGCTCGACCGGGGCGGCCCCGTCGCCCGACGGCAGCCGGGGCTGTGGGTGACCGACCGCGCCGACTTCCAGTTCCCGCAGGAGACCGACCCGAAGACAGCGGCCTGGCGGCCGGTGTACCTCGACTACCTCTACGTCGCGCTGACGAACATGATGGCGTTCAGCCCGACGGACACGATGCCGATGACCATCCGGGCGAAGATGATCATGGCCTACCAGTCGATCGGCGGGTTCATCCTGCTGGCGCTCGTGATCTCTCGCGCGGTGAACATCATCAGCTGACCGAACTCCCGACGAGCGACTCCGACACGTCCCAGAGCCGAGCGGCGTCCTCGTCACGGAGCAACGGCGCCCACGGCTTCCGACGGCCGGCCGGTCCGCCGAGCTGCCCGGGTCCGGTCGGACCGACGAAGCCTCCGTCGAGGTCCGCGTCGGTCGCCGCGAGCAGGGCCGGCTCCGCCGCCGAGGCCGGGGTCCCGACGAGGAGGCCGCGCGCCGACAGCCAGCGGATCAGCCGGACGGCCACGGTGTCGCCCGAGCGTCCGATCTCCGGGCGTGCGGCGAGCAGGCTCGTGGGTGCGACGCCGGGGTGGCTGACCGCACTCGTGATCCCCCACCCGCCGGCCCGGCTCCTCCGACCGAGCTCGAGGGCGAAGAGCGCGCACGCGAGCTTCGACTGCCCGTACGCCCGCGCGACGTCGTAGTCCCGCTCGGACTGCAGGTCGTCCCACCGGATCGAGGCACGCTGCGCCGCCACGCTCGACTGCATCACGACCCGACCGTCGGCGGCACGGAGCAGGGGGAGCAGGGCGCCGACGAGTGCGACGTGCCCGAGGTGGTTCGTGCCGAACTGCAGCTCGAAGCCGTCCCGGGTCGTCTGCCGCTCCGGCGGGTTCATCACGCCGGCGTTCCCCACGAACACGTCGATCGGCGCGCCCTCGGACCGCATCCGCTCCCCGAGCGTCGACACGGACTCCAGCGAGGAGAGGTCCAGGTCCTCGAGCAGCACGGATGCATCCGGGTGCTGCGCGGCGATCCGGGCGACGGCCGCCGCTCCCTTGTCGCGGTTGCGCACCGGCACGACCACCTCCGCCCCGGCGCCGGCGAAGCGCGCGGCGATCTCCAGTCCGATGCCGTCGCTCGCTCCGGTCACCAGGACCCGGTGCCCGCCGAGGTCCGGGAGGGTGAGTCGTTCGTTCCGTGCCATGGTCCGCCTCTTCCGTCGTGGTGAGCACCCGATCCGGCACCCGAGACGATCGTCGCCGTGTCGTGGACGCGCAACCACGGCCTGACGATCCGTGGCTGCGGTCGACGCCCCGGGAGAGGATGGGCGCATGATCGACCGAGCGTCCCTCGCGGACTTCCTCCGCAGCCGTCGGACGGCCCTGCAGCCCGAGGACGTCGGCCTGCCCCGGGGCCAGCGCCGTCGCACGAGCGGGCTGCGGCGCGAGGAGGCGGCCTTGCTGAGCAACATGTCCGTCGACTACTACGCGCGGCTGGAACGGGAGCGCGGACCGCAGCCGTCCGACCAGATGCTCGCGTCGATCGCGCAGGGCCTGCGCCTCACGATCGCGGAGCGCGACCACCTCTTCCGCCTCGCCGGACACGAGCCCCCGACCGCGGCGTCCGGCGGCGAGCACGTCAGCCCCGGCATGATGCGCATCTTCGACCGACTCGCCGACAGCCCGGCCGAGATCGTCACCGAGCTGGGCGAGACGCTGCAGCAGACGTCCCTCGCCGCCGAACTCACCGGTGACGCCAGCGGCCGACGGGGCGACGACCGGAGCATCGGGTACCGGTGGTTCGACGACCCGGCATCCCGAGACGTCCACCCGGTCGAGGACCACCCCTTCCTGTCCCGGATGTACGCCTCGGGTCTCCGCACCGTCATCGCTCGCCGCGGACCCGACTCCCGGGCCGCACACCTGGCCGAACGGCTGCTCGCGACGAGCGAGGAGTTCCGCGAGGTCTGGGCGCGCCACGAGGTCGGCATCCGCCCGCGTGACGTGAAGACCTACCGCCACCCCGAGGTCGGGCTGCTCACCCTGCAGTGCCAGGTGCTGCAGGACCCCGACAGCTCGCAGAACCTGCTCGTGTACACCGCCGAACCCGGCAGCGAGACCGCCGAGCGACTTCGGCTGCTCGCCGTGGTCGGCTCGGCGGTCGGTCGCGCCTGACCTCGGAGGTCGTCAGGCGCCGTGTGCCTCCTCGGCCACCGGCTGCCACTCGCGCCAGGTCGCCAACCGCGACTCGTAGTCACGCTCCGCGATGCCGAGCGGCGCCTTGCCGAAGAACACCCGCAGCGGCGGCTCGTCCGCGTCGACGACCTTCAGGATCGCCGACCGGGTCGCCTTCGGCTTGCCCGGGTCGGCGGCGGACGGGCGCTTGGACGCGGCCTCGCGCACGTCGGCGTAGGCGGCGATCTCCTCGCTGTGCTTCGAGGACGGACCGGACCAGTCCGTCGAGAACCCGCCGGGCTCGACGAGGGTGACGTGGATGCCGAACCCGCCGACCTCCTGGGACAGCGACTGCGAGATCCCCTCGAGCGCCCACTTCGACGCGTGGTACGCCCCGACCGTCGGGAACGCACTGATCCCGCCGATGCTCGACACCTGGATGATGTGTCCGGACCCCTGCTCGCGCATGATCGGCAGCGCCGCCTGGGTGACCCAGAGCGCACCGAACAGGTTCGTCTCGAGCTGCGCGCGCACCTCGTCCTCGGTGAGCTCCTCGACCATGCCGAAGTGGCCGTAGCCGGCGTTGTTGACGACGACGTCGAGGGAGCCGAAGTGCTCGGCGGCACGCTGGACCGCGGCGATGTCGGCTGCACGGTCGGTGACGTCGAGCTGCAGTGCGAGGAACGTGTCCGGGTACTGGTCGACGAGGTCGTGCACGTCGTCGGGGTTGCGGGCGGTCCCGGCGACGGAGTCCCCGCGCTCGAGTGCCGCTTCCGTCCACTCGCGGCCGAAGCCCTTGGACGCGCCGGTGATGAACCAGGTCTTGCTCATGTGTCCTCCTGTTGTCTGACCGGATCAGCCAACGCCCGGGGCACGGGTGTCACCTCGACGCCCGGGGGACGCGCGCGCCGACCGGACAGCCCCTCGGGCGACACCGACTCACGCCCGGGGCGCCGCGAACTCCCGGTTGACGTCGTCCGGGTCCTGCACGGACAGGATCACGAGCCCGAACGGCGGCAGGCCGGTCACCTCGCCGTGCTCGATCCCCGCCGCGTCGAGCCGGCCCACCGCGGCGTGCAGCTCGTCGACCGAGGCGACCCGGAACGACACGTGGTCGAGGCCGACCCGGTCGGCGTCGAACCGGTCCCCCGCCGGCGCGACCGGCCGCAGGCCCAGGGTCTGCCCGCCGAACGTGAAGGAACACCCGCCGTAGGTCCGCCACGGGTCGTCGTGGATCGTCGGGTCGTCGATCTGGTCGCTGAAGTCGCTCCCGGGCGGCATCCCGAACAACTGCTCGTAGAACGCCTTGCTGCGTCGGATGTCGGTGACCGTCAACCGGACGTGCGAGAAGCCGAGCGGCGTGACGATGGGTTCGCTCATGCGTCCACACAACACCTCGAGGGGGTTGCGCTCGTTGATCGTGCGATCAACAATGGCGTCATGGACGTCATCACCGGCACACCGCAGCCGTCTCCCCTGCACGAGGACACCGGCCGACCCCGACGCCGCCTGCGCGTCGGCCTCGTGCAGTCCCGGTGGCTCGAGGATCCCGCGGCCCACCTTGCCCAGCTCGCGGACGGCATCGCGACGGCAGCGGCGAACGGCGCCACCGCGGTGTTCCTCCCCGAACTGACGCTCTCGCGCTACCCGGGCGACACCCCCGCGACCGGCGCACCGAAGGAGTCGGCCGAGTCGCTCGAGGACGGCCCGACGGTCGCGTTCGCCCGCGCCCAGGCGGCGGAGCACGGGGTGTTCGTGCACGCCTCGCTGTACGAGCGTCCGGCCGCCGACGACCGGCCCGAGGACCCGCGCGGCTACAACACGGCCGTCCTCGTCGCGCCGGACGGCACGCTGGTCGGACGGACGCGCAAGACGCACATCCCGATCAGCGCCGGCTACTACGAGGACACCTACTTCCGCCCGGGTTCCGACGCCGACGCCTTCCCGGTGTACGAGCCGGCCGGACTCGGCGCCCGTGTGGGCCTGCCGACCTGCTGGGACGAGTGGTTCCCCGAGGTCGCGCGGTCGTACGGTATCGCCGGCAGCGAGGTCCTCGCGTACCCGACGGCGATCGGGTCCGAGCCGTCGTTCCCCGCGTTCGACACCGCGCCGATCTGGCGGCAGGTCATCGTGGCGAACGGCATCACCTCGGGGCAGTTCATGGTGGTCCCGAACCGCTGGGGCGACGAGGGCGACATCACCTTCTACGGCTCGTCGTTCATCTCCGACCCGTTCGGCCGCGTCCTCGTCGAGGCACCGCGGGACGCGAGTGTCGTGCTCGTCGCGGACCTCGACCTCGACGCCCGCACGGAGTGGCTCCGGCTCTTCCCCTTCTACGTCACGCGCCGACCGGACCTGTACGGCACGCTCGTCGCCCCCGTCGACGAGGAACGCCACGCGTACGGCGCACGCGACGCGATCGACGCGGCCATCGCCGTGGCGGCGACCCCCGCCGGACGCGAGGTGCGCGCATGACGTGGGTCATGCCTCCCGAGACCGCCCCGCAGGAACGCACCTGGATGGCGTTCCCGCGGCCCGGGCTGACGCTCGGCGACGACCCGGCGAGCGCCGAGGCGGCGCGTGCCGTCTGGGCGGCGACCGCGAACGCGATCAGCGAGTACCAGGCCGTCACCGTGGCCGTCGACCCGGTCGCGCGCGACGACGCCCGACGCCTCCTGTCCGGCGCCGTGGACGTGCTCGAGGCGCCCCTCGACGACTTCTGGATGCGCGACATCGGTCCGACGTTCGTGGTCGACGACGTGACCGGGGCCCGTGGCGCGGTGGACTGGGTCTTCAACGGCTGGGGCGCGAACCCGTGGTCGACGTGGACGCGCGACGCCGAGGTCGCCGCCACGGTCGCCGCGGCCGCCGGGGTGGAACGGATCCCGTCGCTGCTCGTGAACGAGGGCGGGGCGATCCACGTCGACGGGACCGGACGCGTCCTCGTCACCGAGACGGTCCAGCTCGATCCCCGACGGAACCCCTACGCCGACCGCGCGCGGGTGGAGCAGGAGCTGGCGCGGACGATCGGCGCGACCGACGTGGTCTGGCTGCCCCGCGGTCTCACCCGCGACTACGACGGCTTCGGCACCCGGGGGCACGTCGACATGGTGGCGACCTTCGCCGGCGCCGCGATGGACACCGTGCTGCTGCACGCCCAGCCGGACCCCGGCCACCCGGACCACCTCGTGATGCCGATCGTCCGACGGGCGATCGAGGAGGCCACGGACGCCACCATCGTCGAGCTGCCCGCACCCGCGACGCTCGCCGACGCCGACGGACCCGTCGACTGGAACTACGTGAACCACGTGGTGGTGAACGGCGCGGTGATCGCGTGCGGGTTCGGGGAGCCGGCGGCGGACGAGCGGGCGCGGGGGATCCTCGCGGACGTGTACCCGGGGCGCGAGGTGCGGACGATCGACGCGCGCGAGGTGTTCGCGCGCGGCGGTGGGCTGCACTGCATCACGCAGCAGGAGCCCGCGGCGCGGTAGACGTCAGGCCGCCGGCGCCCCGAGCCCCACCCGCGGCTGCAACCAGTCGAGCCCCGCGGCGAGCGCCGCCCGCGCCGTCACCCAGCTGTGCCGCCCACCCGGCACGACCCACGTCGCGACGTGCATCCCCGCTGCCCGCGCCCGCCCGGCCATCACGGGCATCACGGGCCCGTAGGTGGTGTCGAGGGCCCCGGCCGCGAAGAACGCGTTCGAGTCCCGGAACGGCGCACCGGCACGCAGCAGCGCCGCCGGCTGCGCAGCCGCCCACGCCGCCCGGTTCCCGGCGAACCCCTCGTCGACGGTCTTCGTCTCGCTGCCGAGCGTGGGCCCGTCCTCGCCGGAGACGTCGATGAGGTTGCCGAACCGCGAGGGGTCCCCCGCCCCGAGCTGGATCGCGCACGTCCCACCCTGCGAGAACCCGCCGATGGTCCACGCGGAGGCCGCGGTCTGCACCCGCAGGTGGCTCGTCACCCACGCCGGGACGTCCTCGGTGAGGTAGGTCCGGCTGTTGCCGAGCGCCCCGTCGACGCACATCGGGTTCGCCGACCGCGGGCCGAGCTGGTCGGGCACGACGACGATCGGTGCGAGGCCACGGTCGACGGTCGCGAGCGCGTCCATCGTCTGCTCGATCGCCCCGCCGGTCTGCACGTCCTCGGGGCCGGCACCGCGGGACTGGCCGGACAGGAGCACGTCGACGGGCAGCGCCGGTGGGTCGGCGGTGAGCGCGGCCGGGGGCAGGTACAGCAGTGCCTGGCGTGCGACGAAGTGCGATCGCGTGGCCGGGATGGTCACCCGGAGCAGCCGCCCCTGCGTCGGCAGGTCGGCCGGTGCGGTCCACGTCCTCGCCAGGTCGACGCTCGCCGGAGCGGGAGTGGACCCGGGTGCCTCGGCAGCGGGGATCCCGCCGGCCGTGGTCGCGATCGGGGCGTGCGCGGAGGGGGGTGCGCTCGGCACGGTCGTCGCGCGGGCCGTGGAGGCGCGGCTCGGCTCCGCAGCGACGGCCCGCCCGCCAGCGGCGGAGCCCGTCCCACCCGCACCGGTCGCGTGGGCGACACCCCACCCACCGGCCGCGCCGAGCGCGAGGCCGACCACCAGCCCGGCGGCGAGCAGTCCTCGTGTCCGTGTCATCGGTCGTCCTCGTCCGTCGACGTCCGGCCCGGTGCCGGTCGTGCCGAGCCGATCGTAGGGAGCCGTGCCGGGAGTGCGCCCGCGGTTCCGGCACCGTGGCTGAGCATCTTCCCGGCCGGTCCCAGGCTCCGGTCGGCAAGCGACACCGCGTACATCCCTGCCTCGCATCGTGTACTCCGTGGCGGGTCCGACGCTGCCCGCGGCGTCGGTATCGTCAGCGGATCGGTCCACCCGATCAGGTCCGCGCACCGCCGCGCGGACCCCGGCCCCCGCAGCTCCGGCTGCGAGCAGGAGGAACTCCCCATGGCGTCACCGACCATCGTCACCGCCCCGCCCGGCACCGCGCGTGGTGGGTCCCTGAAGCGGAGTCTCGGGCTGTGGGCGATCGTCGGACTCGGCCTCGGGTACATGACGCCGACCGTGGTGTTCGACACCTTCGGCATCGTCTCCGGCGAGACGAACGGCGCCGTCCCGAGTGCGTACCTCATCGCCCTCGTGATCATGCTCCTGACGGCGATCAGCTACGGGAAGATGGTCCGCGTCTACCCGGCCGCGGGATCGGCCTACACCTACGTGCGGGAGTCGATCCACCCGAACGCCGGCTTCATGGTCGGCTGGGCGTCCCTGCTCGACTACCTGCTGCTCCCGATGGTGAACGCGCTCATCATCCGCCTGTACCTCGAGCAGGTCTTCCCGGCACTGCCCGCGTGGGTGACGGTGGTCGTCTACACGGTGTTCGTCACGACGGTGATCTGCCTGTCGATGCGCGGGACGTCGAACCTCAACATGGTCCTGCTCATCGGGGCGATCCTCGCGATGATCGCCTTCGTCGTCTTCGCCGTGATCGAACTCGTCGAGGGTGCCGGTGCCGGCACGGTGGTCAGCGCCGAGCCCTTCGTGCACGACGGCGTGACGATGTCGGCGCTCCTCACCGGGGCGACCGTCGTGTGCTTCTCGTTCATCGGGTTCGACGCGGTGACGATGTACACGGAGGAGGCGAAGAGCATCCGCATCATGCCGAAGGCGATCCTGCTGACCGTCCTCATCGGGGGGCTCATCTTCCTCGTCTCGGCGTACTTCGCCCAGCTCCGCTTCCCGACCAACGCCCCGTTCGGCGAGTTCACCGACGACCCGCTGCCCCAGATCGGGCTGCTCGTCGGCGGCAGGGTGTTCCAGGCGATCCTCGTCGCCGCCGGGTTCGTCGCCGCGCTCGCCTCGGGCCTGGCCTCGCACGCCAGCGTCGCCCGCATGCTGCTCGTGATGGGCCGCAACAACGTCCTGCCGAAGAAGGTCTTCGGCTACGTGAGCCCGAGGACCCGCACGCCCATCCCGAACGTCGTCATCGTCGGGGCGGTCACGCTCCTCGCGATGACGTTCTCGCTCGACACCATCTCGGCGTACATCAACTTCGGCGCCCTCATCGCGTTCACGTTCGTCAACCTGACGGTCATCGTGCACTTCGCCTGGCGCGAGGGCCGCCGGCACACCGCCCGTGACCGGTTCGCCTTCATCGCCCTCCCCGGGGTCGCGATGCTGCTGACCGGTGTTCTCTGGTCTCAGCTGCACGCCGACGCCCTCATCGCCGGCGGCGTCTGGGCCGCGATCGGCTTCGTGTACCTGCTGGTGATCACGAAGGGGTTCCGGATCCAGCCGAAGGGCTTCGACGAGAACCAGCCCGTCACCGGCGTCAACAAGCAGCTGACCGACCAGGTCTGAACCACACAGGAGACACGATGAACGACACGGCCACCGTCTACGCGGTCACCGACCCGGCCACCGGCCAGACCCTCGCCACGTTCCCGACCATCACCGACGACGAGCTCCGCGCGGCGATCGACACCGCCGACCGCACGCACGCCCAGTGGTCGCGCACGAGCACCGTCGCCGACCGCGCCGCGCTGCTGCACCGCGTCGCCGAGCTGTACCGGGAGCGTCGGGACGACCTCGCCGCGACGATCGTCCGCGAGATGGCGAAGCCGATCGACCAGGCCGTGGGCGAGGTCGACTTCTGCGCCGACATCTACGACTACTACGCGGACCACGCCGAGGAGTTCCTCGCCGACCAGCCGATCACCCTGGCGGACGGCAGCGAGGGCAGCGCGTTCATCCGGAAGTCCTCGATCGGCGTCCTGCTCGGCATCATGCCGTGGAACTTCCCCGCGTACCAGATCGCCCGGTTCGCCGGTCCGAACCTCGTCATCGGCAACACCGTCTTGCTCAAGCACGCCCCGCAGTGCCCGGAGTCCGCACTCGCGATCGAGCAGGTCTTCCACGACGCGGGCTTCCCCGAGGGCGCGTACACGAACGTCTTCGCCACGAACGACCAGGCGGCCGACGTCATCGCCGACCCGCGCGTCCAGGGCGTCTCCCTCACCGGCTCCGCACGCGCCGGTGCCGCCGTCGCCGAGATCGCCGGCCGCAACCTCACCAAGGTCGTCCTCGAGCTCGGCGGCTCGGACCCGTTCGTCCTGCTGTCGACCGACGACCTCGACGCCGTGGTCGCATCAGCCGTCGCCACCCGCCTCGAGGGCAACGGCCAGGTCTGCAACGCCGCGAAGCGCTTCCTCGTCGCCGACCACCTGTACGACGACTTCCTGGCGAAGTTCACCGACGCGATGGCCGCGGTCTCACCCACCGACCCGACCACGCCCGGTGCCGAACTCGGTCCGCTGTCCTCCCCCGCCGCTGCCGACCGGCTGCAGGAGCAGCTCGCGGCCGCGACCGCCCAGGGCGCAACCGTCGTCACCGGCGGCCAGCGCCAGGGGAACGCCTTCACCCCGACGATCCTGACCGGCGTCACGCCCGAGAACGACGCGTACCGCGAGGAGTTCTTCGGCCCCGTCGCCGCCGTCTACCGGGTCGAGGACGAGGACGCCGCGATCACGATCGCGAACGACACCCCGTACGGCCTCGGCTCGTACCTCTTCACGACCGATGCCGAGCAGGCGCTGCGCGTCGCCGATCGCATCGAGGCCGGGATGGTCTACGTGAACATCGTCGGCGCGGACAGTCCGGAGCTCCCCTTCGGCGGCGTCAAGGCGAGCGGCTTCGGCCGCGAGCTCGGCCCCCTCGGGGCCGACGAGTTCGTCAACAAGAAGCTGATCCGCATCGGCGGCTGACGCCCGCGACCCGGCCCACGGACGGACGGGAGGCGCGGTGCCGGCTGGCACTGCGCCTCCCGTCCGTTATATAAGCGGGTGTATAGTCGTGGTCTGCAAGCACGGAAGGAGCGGACACGATGACCGTCACGACGATCGACCTCGACCAGGCGGTGCTCGACACCGCCAAGGAACTCACGGGCGCACGCACGAACCGCGACGTCGTGAACCGCGCGCTGCAGACGCTCATCGCGGTGCGGCGCCAGCCCGACGCCGTCGAGCGGATCGTGGGCCGGACGTTCACCGACGAACAGACGGGTGCTCCCGTCGAGCACTACTCCGCGCCGGGAGTCCCCTCGGACGAGGCGTGAGCGCGTACATCGTCGACAACTCGGTGTGGTGGAAGGCCGGGCGTCATCCCGCCATCGCGACACGACTCCGTGCGGTGTCGACGCAGGACCTCATCCTCACGTGCCCGCCGCAGGTGCTCGAGTACTGCTTCTCCGCACGCGATGCGGCTGAGCACGCGGAGTTCCGACGCGACATGGCGGTGTTCTTCCCCGCCGAGGAGCACCCGAGCGCAGCCGACGTCCTCACGCTGCAGAGCGCACTGTGGAACGGCGGGTACGTCCGTGGCGCCGGAGCGGTCGACTCGCTGATCGCCGCGTACGCGATCGCGAACGAGGCGATCGTGCTCACGGCTGACCGCGACTACGACCACATCGCTGCCGTCGTGCCGGACTTCCGGCACGAGTACCTGCCGGAGCGGTGAGCGGGCGCGACCGCACTGCTCCCGCATGACGGGAGGCGCGGTGCCAGCCGGCACCGCGCCTCCCGTCCGTCAGATGGTCGCCCGAGCGATCAGACCAGCGCCGTGAACGACGCGTCGCGCACCAGCACGGTCGCCGCGTCGTCGCCGACGGCCTGGTCCGGGTCGCTCGACAGCCCGAGGGACCAGCGCCCGCCACCCGGCTTCTCCGGCAGGGTGAACTCGACGGTGGTCTCCGACGCGTTGAGCAGCACCGCCACCGTGTCGTCGCCCTGCTGCAGGACGAGCATGACCGCCCGGTTGCCGCCGTCCGCCCAGTCGGCGTCGTCGAACCCCTTCGCGTCGGCACGGAGCACGTCCACCGTGGACGCCGAGTCGCCCGGGGCCGTGCGGTACCACTCGGGACGCAGGGACACGTGGTCGCGGCGGAACGCGATCGCCTCGGTCGTGAAGGCCAGCAGGTCCCGGTCGGCCGCGGCCCAGTCGAACCACGAGATCTCGTCGTCCTGGCAGTAGGCGTTGTTGTTGCCGCCCTGCGACCGGGCGATCTCGTCGCCGCCGAGGATCATCGGCACGCCCGCAGACAGCAGCAGCGTGCCGAGGAAGTTGCGGCGCTGCCGGTTCCGGTAGTCGTTCACCACGCCGTCGTCGGTCGGCCCCTCGACGCCGCCGTTGAACGAGGTGTTGTCACTCTCGCCGTCGTTGTTGTCCTCGCCGTTCGCCTCGTTGTGCTTCTCGGCGTACATCGTCAGGTCCGCCAGGGTGAAACCGTCGTGGGCGGTGACGAAGTCGACCGAGCACAGCGGGGAGCGACGGGAGCCCTCGTAGACGTCCGGGCTGCCGAGCACGCGCTGCACGGCGTCACCGAGGGTGCCCGCATCGCCGCGCCAGAACGCGCGCAGGTCGTCGCGGTACTTGCCGTTCCACTCCGACCAGTCCGCCGGGAATCCGCCGACCTGGTAGCCGGCGGTGTCCCACGGCTCGGCGATCATCTTCACCTCGCGGAGCACCGGGTCCTGGTGGATGATGTCGAGGAACGCCGAGTGCTTCTCCGCCTCGCCGCCCTGACGGGTCAGCGTCGTCGCGAGGTCGAAGCGGAAGCCGTCCACGTGCATCTCCTCGACCCAGTACCGGAGCGAGTCCATGACGAGGCCGAGCGCCGCGGGGTGCGACACGTTGAGGCTGTTGCCCGTGCCGGTCGTGTCGAAGTAGTTCGCCTCGTCGCCCTCGACCAGGCGGTAGTACGACTCGTTGTCGATGCCCTTGAACGAGAGCGTCGGGCCCATGTGGTTGCCCTCGGCCGTGTGGTTGTAGACGACGTCCATGATGACCTCGAGGCCGGCGGCGTGCAGGGCCTGCACCATCGCCTTGAAATCGGCGACCTGCTGGCCGGCGGTGCCGGACGACGAGTACTCGTCGTGAGGGGCGAAGAACCCGATGCTGTTGTAGCCCCAGTAGTTGCGGAGGCCCTTGTCGGCGAGGGTCGAGTCCTGCACGAACTGGTGCGTCGGCAGCAGCTCGACGGCGGTCACCCCGAGGTCGGTGAGGTGCTTGATCGCCGCCGGGTGCGCGAGTCCGGCGTACGTGCCGCGGATCTCCTCGGGCACGTCCGGGTGCTGCTTCGTGAAGCCCTTGACGTGGACCTCGTACACGACCGTGTCGGCGAGGGCCGTGCGGGGTCGCGCGTCGTCGCCCCAGTCGAAGTCGCGGTCGGCGACGACGGACTTCGGCATCGCCGCGGCCGAGTCGGTCTCGTCGATCTGCTCGGGGTGCTGCATGTCGTGGCCGAACAGCGCCTGGCCCCACTGGTACGTGCCGTCGACGGCGGTGGCGTACGGGTCGAGCAGCAGCTTCGCCGGGTTGTGGCGGAGGCCCTTCGCCGGGTCCCATGCGCCGTGGACGCGGAAGCCGTAGCGGGTCCCCACGGTCACGTCCGGGACGACGTCGTGGAAGGTGTAGCCGGTGCGGTTCGTGAGCTCGGTGCGGTGTTCGGTGCCGTCCTCGTCGAACCGGCAGAACTCGACGCGCTCGGCGGTGCTGGAGAAGAGAGCGACGTTCGCGCCGCCGTCGACGAGTGTCACGCCGAGCGGGGTGCGGGAAGAAGTGGTCATGCCGTCGTTCTACCGGTCGGCGACTGTGGCCTCCGCGCGCGGACGTACCCCGTTGCCGACCGAGCTGCGCGATGAAGACGAGTGCGAGCACCAGGGCGTGGTGCGCAGCGCAACTCCGGTCCTAGGATCACCACGTGACCACCGGTGTCCCGCGCTCCCGCCCCGTCCTCGTGACCGCAGCCGTCGTGCTGTGGCTCGTGCTGTTCGCGTGCGACCTGGTCACACGACTCGTGGACCTGCCCGGAACGGTGTCGTCCGGTGGCCCCTGGGCCCTCGTGCCGGTCGCCATCGGCCTGGCGATCCTCGGCTGGTTCGTGTTCGGTGCACTGCGCGTCGGCCGCGGGTCCGGACGCGCGCGGTTCTGGATGGCGGTGCTCGGTGTGGTCGGAGCCATCGGCGCCCTCCTGCCGCCGTACGGACTCACCACCGCGAACGGCGTACTGGGTGCCGTCGCCGCGTTCCTGCCGTACCTGCCAGCTGCTCGCGGGTACTTCCCGCCACGCCAGCGCCCTGCTGCCCGGGTCGCGCAGCCGCGGGTGGTCGGTTGGGACCCGGACACCGGCGAGCCCATCCGCGCCGCCGACTGACGAGGGCGCAGACCGACGCTGTCCTGCTCCCGGTCCTTCGTGGCAACTGGACGAAGCGCAGGAGGACTGGAGGCGCGGTGCGAGCTGACACCGCGCCTCCTGTCCGTCAGCGGGTCGCGTCAGACCGCGATCCGACCACCGTCCACCGGCACGACCGCGCCGTGCACGAACGAGGCCGCGTCGGTGGCGAGGAAGACGATCGCCTCGGCGATCTCCCCGGCCGTGCCCGGCCGTCCGGCCGGACCGGCAGCGGCGAGCTGGTCGAGGCTCTCCCCCATGGCGGCCGTGCCCTCGGTGCGGGTCGGGCCGGGACTCACGGCGTTCACGCGGACGCCGGCGGGGCCGAACTCGGCCGCCCACGACTTCGTCAGCAGGACGAGCGCCGCCTTCGTCGAGCCGTACAGCCCCATGCCGGCCGCACCGAACTCGGCGACCATCGTCGTGACGTTCACGATCGCGCCCGCACCGCGCTCTGCCATGCCCGGAGCGAGAGCAGCGACCAGGAAGTACGGCGCCTTCACGTTGACGTCGTAGACCTCGTCGAAACCTTCCGAGGTGGTGTCAGCCGTCGCGCCGAAGGGGAAGATGCCCGCGCTGTTGACGAGCACGTCGACCCGGCCGCCCCCGATCGCGAGCGCCGCCTCGGCGAGCTCCTTCGCGCTGGCGGCGTCACGCAAGTCCGCCCGGACGAAGTCGGCCGTGCCACCGGCCACACGGATCCCCCGTACGACCTCGTCACCTCGCTCGGCGTTCCGGCCGGAGACGACGACGTGCATCCCCTCCGCGGCGAGGCGTTCGGCGGTGGCGCGGCCGATGCCGCTGGTGGACCCGGTGACGAGGGCGGTGGTGGTCATGGTCGATGTCCTAACTGAACAGATCGGTTTGGTTGAATCGCTGGTAACTGTACAGATCAGTGCAGTAAAGTCAAACCATGTCCGACACGTCGACTCCCCGAACCCGCCGCCGACCCGCGTACGAGCGCGCGGTCGCCACGGCCGACCGGCTCTTCTACGAGCAGGGGATCCACGCGGTCGGGGTGGACCAGGTCGCTGCCGAGGCGGACATCTCGAAGGCGAGCCTCTACACGCACTTCCGGACGAAGGACGACCTCGTGCTCGGCTACCTGCAAGGACGGAGCCGGTCGTGGCAGGAGCACGTCGCCGCCGAGCTCCCCGGGCGCGGGAGCACGCCGCGCGACCGCGTCCTGGCGGTGTTCGACCTGCTCGGGGAGTGGTTCGCGGCTCCGGGCTACCGGGGCTGCCCGTTCATCAACGTCGAGGCGGAGTACGGCGCCGGGCACCCCACGCACGAGGTGACGCTCGAGCACCGCACGTGGGTCCGGGGACTCTTCACGTCACTGCTCGCGGAGGCCGACGCAGCCGATCCGGACGGCAAGGCGCTACAGCTCTGCCTGCTCTACGACGGCGCGATGGCGAGCGCGCAGGCTGACCCGTCGCGGCCCTGGGCAGCGGCGGCGCGGGCGGCCGCCGAACGGCTCGTCGACGCCTGAACGGGCGGGATCCGCCGGACAGCACCCGGGGTCAGAGTCGACCCGGCACGAGACGCAGCCGCGGCGGCCGGAGCTGTGCCAGCGTGCTGTCGGCAGCGCACCGGTACCGGATGACGTCGTCGTCGATGGGGGCGGAAGCAGACTCGGCCGGAGCCCACAGCAGCTCGTCCCGGTCATCCCGACCGCACGGCCGGACCGCTGGGCGCTCGAGGATCGCCGTCCAGACCTCGGAGACCCGCTCGGCGGCCCGACTGTCCAACACCACGCGGAACCCTCCCGGACTGCAGCGAATCCGTCCGCCCACGACGCCGGAGCCTGATCGGCACGTCGAAGGCCGGCCACCGGTCCGAGGCCGCGAGGTGCCGCAGCCAATCGTCCACCGGGAGCCGGTCGATCCACCGGAAGGCGATGGTCGAGTTCGCAGCGACCACGGCCTGGTGGCGGTCGACGCCGTCCACCAGGAACACCCCCTGGTTCCGCAACGGGAACCGCACCCGCCGACGACGAAGTGCGTGTGCGGTCGCCAGAACCTCACGCGACGAGTGGTTGACGAGGCGTCCCGATACCACCACCTCGACGTGCAGGCGCTCGTCACGTGCTCGTCGCGGCGAGACGCCCTCGCCCGGAACGAGGCCGGGGTCCGTCGCGGCGCCGGACTCCCAGACCTCGGTGTCGGTCGCCCACCGGTACGTGACCGCGTCGAGCACCATGTCGACGGTCGGTTGCCAGGAGCCGACCCACGCGGCGTGCCCGAGCTGGTTCTGCTGATCCGCCGCGCGCTCGGCCGCCCGACCCGCCCGCCATGCGACGACGGCGGACGCGACCGCCACCGGGACACTCACCGTCGCGGCCACCGCACTGATCGCCGCAGCGGTCGTCTCGTCCATGCCACGATCATCGCAGGGGCCGCCGACGCCGCGCGAGACGACCGGGGCGGACTACTGCGGGTCCGCCGGCTCGCCGCCCGAGTCGTGGTCGCTGTCCTGCTCCGGGTCCTTCGTGGCGTCGCCCGAGGGCGAGCCGTCCGGCAGGTCCTCGGTGTACTGCCGCTCGGCGTCGGTGGGGTCGCTGGTTCCGCTGGTGTCGCTCATGTCCCGGACCGTACGCGCGCTGCGTCCGGTGTCCGTCCAGGACGGGCGTCGGTCAGCGGACGAGCCGCACGGTGGAGCCGATCGGGCCGAAGCTCGACGTCGCGCCGTCCGGAGCGAATCCGTTCCGTCGGTAGAAGGCGTGCGCACGCGGGTTGTCCTCGGCGACCCACAGCGATGCCGGACGGTCACCGAGGACCGCGTCGAGGAGCGCTTGACCGCTGCCGTCGCCGTGAGCGCGCCCGAGCACGTACAGCATCGTGAGTTCCTCGGGTCGGACGGCGTCGGGCTCGGGCGTCGCCTCCACCGCGGCGAAGCCGACGATCCCGTCAGCGCCGTCGGCCACCACGGCCGCGAACGTCCCCTGGGCGAGGTTCGCGCGCCACATGTCGAGTCGCCGCCCCAGGTCGAACCACGGGTCGGTCTCCGGATCGTCCACGAACCGGCCGTAGGTCTCGCGCCACGATGTGGTGTGCACCCTGGCGATGCCCTCGGCGTCGGCGGTCGTCGCCGGGCGGATCACCACGGCCTCGTCGTGCGGGTCTCCCATGGGACGACCGTACCGGCCGAACCCACACCGATGACGGACGGGAGGCGCGGTGCCAGCCCGCACCGCGCCTCCCGTCCGTCTCGGCGTCGGTCTACTGCACCGCCGGCTGCGGCAACGAGGCGAGGATCTCGGCCGCCGCTTCGCGGCCCATCCGCACCGCCCCGTCCACGTGCTGGTACCCGTGCCCGGCGAGGTCGCTCGACGCGAACCGGATCGGGCCGACGGCAGCGCGCTGGTCGGCGCCGTACCGGACGAGCCCGCCCAGGTCGAAGCTCGCCGCGTAGGCGCCACGGGTCCACTCCTCGGTGCCCCAGTCGCTCTCGTAGTAGACGACCGGTCGGCGCGCCTCGTCGCCGTAGTAGTGCGCGAGCGAGTCGAGCACGCGGGCCTTGCGCTCCTCGGCGGAGAGGGCGAAGACGTCGTCGGCGTGCTGGTCGGACACGAACCCGACGAGCGTGCCCTGCTCCTGCCCGTACGAGGTGTTGTCGTACGCCTCGTGCACGAGCTCGTACGGGCTGAACGCGGTGCCGGACAGCCCGGCGCCGCGCCAGAACGGCCGGTCGTAGACGGCGTGCACCTTGATGACGAACCCCATCGACAGGTGCTGGTGCAGCTGGTGCTGGCGACGCGGCAGCGGCGGCTCGTACGAGATGCGGGAGTACAGGGGCGGCGGGACGGCCACGAGTGCCTGGCGGGCACGGACCTCGATGCCGCCGTCGGCGAGCGCTGTGACGCCCTCGTCGTCCCAGCGCAGGGTGCGCACCGGGGCGTTCAGGTGGACGTCCGCACCGAGCCGGGCGGCGAGCCGCTCGGACACCTGCTGCATGCCGCCGACGACGCGCTTGTCGAGGATGAAGTCGGCGTCGACGAGGTTCGAGAAGCTCCCGGCCGAGGCGGCCATGAGCAGGGCCTGCAACGCCGAGAAGGCGTGCGCGGGCTTGGTCAGCATGGCGCCGGCGATGAAGAGCTCGACGTTGTCGGTCGCGACCCGGTCGTCGCTCAGCGTGTGCAGCCAGGCGCGGAACGAGGTCTCGTCGAGCGCGGCGGCGTGGGGCGCTTCCCAGGGGCGCGCCGGGTCGACCGTCGCCACGTACTCGTCGACGACGGCGACGAGCCGCTCGATCTCGGCGGCGGTGGCCTCCGGCAGCGGGAAGATGTCGCCGGTGTACTCGGTGCGGGTGCCGTGCTCGTCGATGTAGACGCTGGAGCCCTCGCGGTAGCGGTCGTACGTCTCGAGTCCGAGTTCGTCGAGGGTCTCGAGCAGGGCGGTCTGGTCCGGGGAGACCCACTGGCCGCCGATCTCGAGGGTGACGCCCTCGATGTCGTTCGTCCACGTGCGGCCACCGACGCGGTCGCGGGCCTCGAGCACGGCCACGCGCTTCCCCTCGGCGACGAGGCGGGTCGCGGCGATGAGGCCGGTGACCCCGGCGCCGATGACGACGACGTCCTTCTCGATGGTCATCGCTGCGCTCCCTTCGGGCGCCCGAACGGGTCGGGCGTCAACGTGTACATGGTCTCGAGGTACTCGGCGATGCCCTCGCCGCCGCCCTCGCGTCCGAGGCCGGACTGCTTGACCCCGCCGAACGGTGCCGAGGCGTTCGAGACGACACCGGTGTTGAGCCCCAGCATGCCCGTCTCGAGCCGTTCCGTGAGGCGCTGTCCGCGCGCGGGGTCCTCGGTGAACGCGTAGCCGACGAGCCCGTACTCGGTGTCGTTCGCCGCCGCGACGGCCTCGTCCTCGGTCGAGAACGTCCGGATCGCCAGGACGGGTCCGAAGATCTCGTCGCGGAGCAGGTCGCTGCCGGGCTGCACGTCGGTGATGACGGTGGGCGCGTAGAACGTGCCGGGGCCGTCGACGGGGTGGCCGCCGGTCCGGAGGGTCGCACCGCGCTCGAGGGCGTCGGTGACGAGCCGGTGCGCCTTGTCGACGGCGCGCTGGTCGATGAGCGGGCCGATGGCGACGCCGTCCTCGGTCCCACGGCCGACGGACATGGCCGCGACGCGGTCGGTGAGCCGGCCGGCGAACTCCTCGGCGACGTCCTCGTGCACGAGGAACCGGTTGGCCGCGGTGCACGCCTGCCCGGTGTTCCGGAACTTCGCGGCGAGCGCTCCCTCGACCGCGAGGTCGAGGTCCGCGTCGGCGAACACGAGGAACGGGGCGTTGCCGCCGAGCTCCATGCTCGTCCGCAGCACGTTCTGCGCCGCCTGGGCGAGGAGCGTCCGGCCGACCGGCGTCGATCCCGTGAACGACAGCTTCCGGAGTCGCGGGTCGGCGATGATCGGCTCGGAAAGCGCACCGGCGCGCGTGGTCGGCACGACGTTGACGACCCCGGCCGGCACGCCCGCCTCGACCAGCAGGTCGGCGAACAGCAGGGTGGTGAGCGGGGTGAGCTCGGCGGGCTTCACGACGACCGTGCACCCGGCGGCGAGCGCGGGGGCGATCTTGCGGGTGGCCATCGCGAGGGGGAAGTTCCACGGGGTGATGAGGAACGCCGGGCCGACGGGCTTGTGGCTGACGATCGCACGGCCGGTGCCCTCGGGGTTGGTGCCGTAGGACCCGCCGATGCGGACGGCCTCCTCGGAGAACCAGCGGAGGAACTCACCGCCGTAGGTGACCTCGCCGTTCGCCTCGGCGAGCGGCTTCCCCATCTCGAGCGTCATGAGGAGGGCGAAGTCGGCGCGGCGCTCCTGGAGCAGGTCGAAGGCGCGGCGCAGCACCTCGGCTCGCTCGCGCGGCGGGGTCGTCGCCCAGCCGTGCTTCGCCGCTTCGGCGGCGTCGAGTGCCGCGACACCGTCTTCGGGGGTTGCGTCGGCGATCTCGAGGAGCGTCTCACCGGTGGCGGGGTCGACGACGCCGAACGTGCCGCCGTCGGCTGCCGGTCGCCAGGTGCCGTCGACCAGGAGGCCCGTGGGGACCTTCGCGAGCAGCTCGCGTTCGGCGTCGGTGCGCTGGGTGGCCTGCTGGCTGGTCTGCTGGGTGTCGGTCATGCTGCTGCGAGTCCTTCCAGGACGATGTCGAGCCCCTCGTGGAGCAGGTCGTCGTCGATCGCGAGCGGGGGGAGGAAGCGGAGGACGTTGCCGTACGTCCCCGCGGTGAGGGCGATCACGCCGTGCTCGTACGCGTACCGTACGACCCGTCCGGTGAGCGCGGCGTCGGGTTCCCCGGTCGCCGGGTCGACGAGTTCGATCGCGATCATGGCGCCGCGGCCGCGGACGTCGCCGATGCGGGGGTCGGTCGCCTGCGCGGCGCGGAGTCGTCCGAGCAGCACGTCGCCGATCTCGGCAGCGCGTTCGACCAGGCCCTCGTGCTCGAAGGCGTGGATCGCGGCGAGTGCTGCGGCGCAGGCGACGGGGTTGCCGCCGTACGTGCCGCCGAGTCCGCCGACGTGGGCGGAGTCCATGATCTCGGCGCGCCCGGTGACGGCGGAGAGCGGCATCCCGCCGGCCATGCCCTTGGCGGTGGTGACGATGTCGGGGACGATGCCCTCGTGCTCGCTCGCGAACATGGCGCCGGTGCGGGCGAACCCGGTCTGCACCTCGTCGGCGATGAACACGACGTCGTTCGCGGTGGTCCACTCCGACAGCGCGGCGAGGAACCCGGGTGCCGGGACGACGAAGCCGCCCTCGCCCTGGATCGGCTCGACGAGCACCGCGGCGGTGTTCTCCGCGCCGACCTGCTTCTCGATCTGGCTGATCGCGCGCTTCGCCGCCTCGGCACCGGACAGTCCGCCGTCGCGGAACGGGTACGACATCGGGACGCGGTAGACCTCGGGCGCGAAGGGACCGAAGCCGTTCTTGTACGGCTGGTTCTTCGCGGTGAGCGCCATCGTGAGGTTCGTCCGCCCGTGGTAGGCGTGGTCGAACACCACGATCGCCTGCCGACCGGTGTGCTTGCGGGCGATCTTCACCGCGTTCTCGACCGCCTCGGCACCGGAGTTGAAGAGCGCGCTCCGCTTCTCGTGGTCGCCGGGGGTGAGCCGGTTGAGCGCCTCGGCGACCTCGACGTACCCGTCGTAGGCGGCGATGGTGAAGCAGGTGTGCGTGAACGCCTGGACCTGCTGCTGCACGGCGTCGACCACGCCCGGGTGGGCGTTGCCGACGCTCGTCACGGCGATCCCGGAGCCCAGGTCGACGAACGAGTTGCCGTCCGCGTCGACGACCACGCCCCCGCCGGCCGCGACGACGGCGATCGGCACCGCGACCCCGACGCCGGACGCCACGGCGGCGGCCTTGCGTTCGAAGAGCGCTCGGGAGCGGGGGCCCGGCACCTCCGTGACGAGCCGCCGTTCCTGGGGCAGCGAGGGGCCGCCCGCGGCGGCGCTGGTCGAGGGTGCGACGGTGGAGGACATGCCGCGATCGTAGGAGCCACTCCCCTGCGGTGCCGCTGTCCACCGCGTACACCGGCGGCCACCTCGATCGACGCAGCGGATAGGGTGCACCCATGCCCGCGACCCTGCGCTCCCTGCTCCACCGCGCCGACCTGCGGCTCCGGCTCCTGACGGCCACCGACGCAGCCCTCGATGCGCCGCTGTCCTGGTTGCACAGCTCCGACCTCGAGGACCCGACGCCGTTCCTCGCTGACGGGCAGGGGCTGCTCACCACCGGCACGCAGTTCGGCGACGACACCGAGGTCACGGCGGCGGTCGCGGACGCCTACGTCGCCCGACTGCTGCGCCGGGGCGTCGTCGCGCTCGGCTTCGGGGACGAGGTCGTGCGCACCGGCACCCCGCCGCAGCTCGTCGACGCCTGCACCCAGCAGGGACTCGCACTCTTCGAGGTCCCGTACGAGACCTCCTTCATCGCCGTCGCGCAGGCGAACGCGGACGCCGTCGCCCGTGACGCCAACGCCCGCAACGCCTGGGCCCTCGCCGCGCAGCGGGCCATCTCGCTCGCGGCCATGCGCCCCGACGGCCTCGGGGCGACCATCGCCGAGCTGTCCCGGCAGCTCGACGGGTGGGTCGGCCTCTTCGACGTCTCCGGACGGCTCGACCGCGGTCACCCGGCCGACGGTGTCCCCGTCGAGGACCTCGAGGTGCTCCGGACCGAGGCGCTCCGGCTCCTCCGAGCCGGCCAGCGGGCGAGCCTGCCCGTGACGACCGAGCACCGCACCGGGTTCTCGCTGCAGACCCTCGGCAGCGGCGGCCACCTCAGCGGCGTGCTCGCCATCGCGAACGGCGGCGCGCTCGACCGGGCCGGCCGCGAGGTCGTCACCGCCGTGATCGCCCTGGCCGGACTCGCACTGCAGCAGAACCGCGAACTCGCCCGTGCGCGCGGGCTCCTCCGCACCGGGCTCCTCACCATGCTGTCGGTGGGCGACCCCGCCGTCGTGGACACGACCTCGCGCGAGGTGTGGGGACCGCTGCCGGCCGAACCCGTCCGGATCGCCGCCGTCGACGTCCCCGACCAGGACCTCGACACCGTGGTCGACTGGCTCGAGCTGTGGGTGCAGGACCGCCCCGGCCGGCTCTTCTTCGCGGCGGACGACGAACTGTTCCTCTGCGTCGGCGCGGAGGACACCGCGATCGTCGAGGAACTCGTGGACCGCTTCGACCTGCACGCCGGGCTCTCCGACGGCGCCTCGTACCGGTACTTCGGCCGTGCGCGGACCGAGGCGGTGCAGGCACTCGACCGCCGTCGCGAGGGGCGACCCGGCACCACCGAGTTCGGCGACCTCGCCCGCGAGGGGGTGCTCGCCCACCTCGCCCACGTGGACGTCGACGCCGGTGCCGTCGCCCGCGCGTTCCTCGCACCCCTGCTCGACCACGACCGGACGGCCGGCACCGAGCTGACCCGCACAGTTCGGACCTGGCTCGAGCAGAACTGCGAGTACGACCGCACCGCCCAGGCACTCGGCATCCACCGGCACACCGCCCGCGCGCGGGTCGAGCACGCCGGACGGCTGCTCGAACGGGACCTGTCGGTGTTCGCCACCCGCGCCGACCTCTGGGCGGCGTTCGTCGTCGAGGGCGCGTGAGGCGCGCCTAGGCTGGCGTCGTGCCGACCACTCCGACCCGCCGGCGCCTCAGCCCGGTCGAGCGGGAGGCCCAGATCGCCGACGCGGCCGTCGCCGTCGCCCGCGCCGAGGGCCTCGCCGCCGTGACCCTGCGCGGTGTGGCCGCTGCGATCGGCGTGGCGCCCTCGCTCGTGGCGCACTACCGCCCGGTGATGGAGGACCTCGTCGGCGACACCTTCCGCACCGTCGCGAGCGCCGAGGTGGCCGAGGTCCGCCGGATCGTGCACGAACGGTCCGACCCGACCGCACGCCTGGGGACCCTGCTGGCCTGCATCGCCGACCCCACCCGGGACGACGTCGCCGCGCTCTGGGCCGACGCGTGGAGCCTCGGCCGGACCAACGGTGCGCTCGCCACCGCCGCGCGTGACGCCATGGACGACTGGCAGGCGCTCGCGACCGGGGTGGTCCGCGACGGCGTCCGCGACGGGGTCATGCACACCGACGAGCCGGACGCGGTCGGCCGGCTGCTGTTCGCGCTCGTGGACGCCACGAACGGGTACGCCCTCGTGGACTACCTCGACCGGCCGACGCGCGAGGGCCTCGTCCGCACGACGATCGCGCACGCCGTCGGGCTGGACGCCGCTGCCCTCAGCGCTGCAGGGCCACCCACTGCAGGAGCATGATCGTCTTGCCGTCGGCGATGCGCCCGTCCGCGACCATCGCCAGGGCCTCGTCCGACGGGAGCTCGAGCACCTCGATGTCCTCGCCCTCGTCCTCCAGCCCGCCGCCGGCGTGCACGAGGTCGGCGGGCGTGTAGGCACCGACGTACCCGTGCACGCGCTCGGTCACGGACCCGGGGCTCATGAACGCGTCGAACACCTTCGTGACGGTGCCGAGCCGGATGCCGAGCTCCTCCGCCGCCTCGCGCCGCACGGCCGTCTCCGGGTCGTCCTCGTCGAGGAGCCCCGCCGCCGCCTCGACGAGCATCCCGTCCGGGTGGCCGTTGACGTAGGCGGGCCAGCGGAACTGCCGGGTGAGCAGCACGGTGTCGCGCTCGGGGTCGTGGGGCAGCACGGCAGCACCGTTGCCACGGTCGTAGGTCTCGCGCTGCTGCCGGTCCCAACGACCGTCACGGCGCCGGACGTCGAGGGTCGTCCGGCGGAGCACGTGCCAGCCGTCCGAGACGACCTCGACGTCACGGACGACCACCTCCGGGTTGCGGTCGAGGTCGCGGCCGACGGCGTCGAGCCCGGTGCGACCACGGGCGTCCGGGACGGTGGTACCGGGTCGGGGGTCGGTCGTGCGCGCGTCGTCCACGTCGTCACGCTAGCGTCCCGCCGGCGCGGGCAGGCCGCCGGTACGATCGTCACGCCGCACCAGGGAGCGGCGGGGACGGGGAGCACATGACGACGACGGACGATCTGCGACGTTCCCGACCGACCCCGCCTCCGGTCGTCCGGACGGCGGTCGTCCTCTGGGCCGTCTGGCTGGTCGTCGGCGTCGTCTCCACCGTCGTCGTCTCGGTGTCCGGATCGGGACTGACCGGGGTCGGCGGCGTCCTCGCACTCGTGCTGTCGTTCGTCGTCTGGGCCGCCGTCGCCGCTGCGACGATCCTGGTGCTCCGCGGGTCCGCGGTGGCCCGGATCGTGCTCGTGGCGATCGCAGCGCTCCGTGCCGTCCTGAGCATCACCGACGGTGGCCTGTCCACCGTCCTGATCCTGGTCTCGGTCGTCGCCGCGGTGCTGCTCTTCCTGCCCAGCGCACGCCCGTTCTTCCGGCGCGCCGACGGTGTCGAGCCGAGCCGCGCCTCCAGGCCGACGGATCCCGACCACCCTCGGAACTGACGCCGCTGCGGAATGCGAAGAGGCCCCCGGATCTCTCCGGGGGCCTCTTGCGTTGCCTGGTGCGCGAGGGGGGACTTGAACCCCCACGCCGTTTCCAGCACACGGACCTGAACCGTGCGCGTCTACCAATTCCGCCACTCGCGCCAGCCCGAGAACACTACCACGCACAGACGCTGCCAGACGCCAACCACTACCATGCAGAGGTCGACGACCGAGAACACTGGAGACCCATGGGCCTGTTGGACAGCTTCGAGCGAGGGCTGGAGCGCGCCGTGAACGGCGCGTTCGCGAAGACCTTCCGCTCCGGCGTGCAGCCCGTCGAGATCTCGAGCGCCCTCCGCCGCGAGCTCGACACCAAGGCAGCCGTCGTCTCCCGCGAACGCATCCTCGTGCCGAACGAGTTCACGGTGCGACTCGCGCCGCCGGACTACACGCGCATGAACGACATCGGTCGGCCGCTCGTCGACGAGCTCTCGCAGATGGTGCAGCAGCACGCGGTCGCGCAGAACTACTCCTTCTCCGGACCGGTCACGATCCGCCTGCAGCAGGACGGCACCCTCTCCACCGGGATCCTGCAGATCGACTCGACGACGGTGCAGCGCGACGTCGCCTGGGTCGCGGTGCTCGACATCGGTTCGCAGCGGCACAAGCTGCAGCGTGGTCGCACCGTGATCGGTCGCGGGACGGACGCCGACATCACCGTCGCCGACACCGGCACGAGCCGCAAGCACGTCGAGGTCATCTGGGACGGCAAGCACGCCCAGGCCAACGACCTCGGGTCGACGAACGGCTCGAAACTGAACGGTGAGCGCTTCCAGCAGGCCATCGTGGAGCCGGATTCCACGATCGAGATCGGTCGTACCCGTATGGTGTTCCGGGTGATACCCGAGAACGACGGAGGTACCAGGTGACCACAGGGCTGACCCTGCTCGTCCTGCGCTTCGCGTTCCTCGCGGTGCTCTGGCTGTTCGTGTTCGTGATCGTCTTCGCCCTGCGGAGCGATCTGTTCGGCCAACGCGTGCGCACGATCCCCACCGATCCGAAGGCCGGTGCGTCGGGTCCGACGACCCCCGCGGTGCCGGCAGCAGCGGCCCCGGCCGCCGCGTCGGCCGGTGCCTTCACGGACCTCATCGGTCAAGCGACGGGGGCGCAGCAGTCCGCCACGCCGGCTGCGACCCGCCTCGTGATCACCGAGGGCTCGCGCGAGGGCATGGAGATGCCGCTCGGTGGCGGCCCGATCACGATCGGCCGGTCGAGCGAGTCCAACGTCGTCATCCGCGACGACTACACGTCCACCAACCACGCCCGCCTCGACCTCCGGGCCGACGGCTGGCTCCTCACCGACCTCGAGTCCACGAACGGCACGTTCGTCAACGGTCAGAAGGTGACCGTTCCCGTGATCATCGCGGAGCGGACGCCGATCACGATCGGGACGACGACGTTCGAGCTGCGGCGGTAACCCGGGATGACCGCTCGCACGCTGAGCGCCGCTGTGTCCCACGTCGGACGCATCCGCGCGAACAACCAGGACTCCGGCTACGCCGGACAGCACCTGTTCGCGGTGGCCGACGGCATGGGCGGACACGCGGGCGGTGACGTCGCCTCGGCGATCGCGATCCGCCGCATCCGGGAGGTCGACCGCGAGTTCCCGTCGGCGCACGACGCCGAGTTCGCACTGCAGTCGGCGCTGATCGCGGCGAACCAGCTCATCACCGAGACGGTGTTCGAGCACCAGGAGCTCACCGGCATGGGCACCACGGTGTCCGCGATGATCCGGGTCGGCGAACAGATCGCCATCGCGCACATCGGCGACTCGCGCATCTACCGGCACCGCGACGGCGAGCTCCAGCAGATCACGTCCGACCACACCTTCGTGCAGCGGCTCGTGGACAGCGGCCGGATCACGCCTGAAGAGGCCGCGGTGCACCCGCGACGCTCCGTCCTCATGCGGGTGCTCGGCGACGTCGACGCCGCGCCGGAGGTCGACACCGCCATCATGGACATCCAGCCGGGCGACCGCTGGCTGCTCTGCTCCGACGGACTCTCGTCGTACCTGGCCGAAGAGCGCATCCGGCACGCGCTCGCGTCGAACATGGACGCGAACCAGGTCACGCAGCGCCTCGTGAAGGAGACGCTCGACCACGGCGCTCCCGACAACGTGACGGTCGTCGTGATGGACGTCACCGACACCGAGCCCGATGACGACGACGATGCGGCCACCACGGTCGGCTCCGCGGCGGCACCGCTCACGTTCGAGGCGTCGACCGGCCGCAAGCCGATCCGCCTCCCCACGATCCTGCTCCACCCGCTCAAGGTCACGACCGCCCCCGAGGACTCGCACTTCGAGCCCGAGTCCGACCAGTTCTTCGCCGAGCTCATCGCCGAGGACCGCCGTCGCCGGATCCGCCGTCGTGTCTCGTGGACCATCGCGCTCATCGTGGCCGTCGCTGCACTCGTCGGCGCCGTCTTCCTCGGCTGGCGGATCATCCAGGACCACTACTACGTGGGGACCGACCGCGGCACCGTCGCGATCTACAAGGGCGTGCAGCAGTCGATCGGGCCGATCGCGCTGTCCGACGTCTACGAGGACACCGACATCTCGGTGTCCGGGTTGCCGGAGTACACCCGCGAGAACGTCCGCTCGACGATCAACGCGCAGTCGCTCGACGACGCCCGTGACATCGTCGACCGGCTGCGGAAGGCCGCCGAGACCGGGCAGGACCAGGCGGGCACCGGCGGAGACGGCGGATCGCCGTCCCCGACGCCCTCCTCGTCCCCGACGAAGTCGCCGTCACCGTCACCAGGGGCGAAGCGATGAGCAGCGCCACCGCCCAGTCCTTCACGCAGGCGATCACGATCAAGCTGCGAGAACCCGCCCGCGCCCGCAACCTCGAGCTCGTGCTGCTCGTCATCGCGTGCGGCATCTGCGCCGGCGCGATGGTCCTCGTGCAGCTCGGCACGAAGGGCAAGCTGTTCGACACCTCGGTGCTCTGGGTCGGCGCCGGCATCCTCGGGCTCGCGCTCGTGATGCACGTCGTGCTGCGCATCGTCGCGAAGAACGCCGACCCGTTCATCCTGCCGGTCGCACTCGTGCTGAACGGCATCGGGATCGCCGAGATCTACCGCATCGACGTCCACAACGGCCTGACCGGCTGGGGCGCGATCGGCGTGAAGCAGATCGTCTGGACGATGCTCGCGATGGTCCTGGCGATCATCACGGTCTCCGTCGTCCGGAACCACCGGTTCCTGCAGCGGTACCGCTACATCTTCATGTTCCTGACGATCGCGCTGCTGCTGCTGCCGATGCTGCCGGGCATCGGACTCAACGTGAACGGCGCGCGGGTCTGGATCAAGCTCGGCTCGTTCACCTTCCAGCCGGGCGAGCTCGCCAAGATCACGATGGCGCTGTTCTTCGCCGGCTACCTCGTCACCGCACGGGACTCGCTGTCGATCGTCGGCCGGAAGTTCCTCGGCATGACGTTCCCGCGGGCGCGCGACCTCGGGCCGATCCTCGTGATGTGGGCCGCGGCCATGGGCGTCCTGGTCTTCCAGCGCGACCTCGGCACCGCACTGCTCTACTTCGGCCTGTTCCTCGTGATGATCTACGTCGCGACGGCGCGGCTGAGCTGGGTCCTCATCGGGCTGGTGCTGTTCGTCGGCGGCGCGCTCGTCGCGCAGTCCGTGCTCGTCTACGTGCACGGCCGGTTCGAGCAGTGGCTCGACCCGTTCAACCAGGAGATCTTCACCAGGCAGACCCAGGGCAGCTACCAGCTCGTGCAGGGCCTGTTCGGCTTCGCGAACGGCGGGATCACGGGCACCGGTCTCGGCCAGGGGCGTCCGTACATCACCCCGGTCGCCAACGCGGACTACATCATCGCCTCCCTGGGTGAGGAACTCGGCCTGATCGGCGTCTTCGCGATCCTCGCCCTGTTCATCATCCTGGCGTCCCGAGGCCTCCGCGTCGGGTTCATGGCGCAGGACGACTTCGGCAAGCTGCTCGGAGTGGGCTTCGGCTTCATCATCGCGCTGCAGGTGTTCGTCGTCGTCGGCGGCATCACCCGGGTCATCCCGGTCACCGGCCTCACGACGCCGTTCATGGCGGCCGGTGGTTCGTCCCTCGTCGCCAACTGGATCATCGCCGCGATGCTGCTGCGCCTGACCGATGCAATCCCCGCCGAACAGCGCGTGCAGCAGGGTGCGATCCCGGCTGCTCGTGGTCGCGGGACGACCAGGAAGGAGCGCAGCCGGTGAACCGACAGCTCCGCGGTGTCTCGACCGTCATCGTGCTCATGTTCGTCGCACTCTTCGTGTCGACGACCTCCATCCAGTTCTTCTCGGCCGACTCCCTCCGCGCGGACTCGCGGAACTCCCGGACGATCCTCGCCAGCTACTCCACGAAGCGCGGCGCGATCCTCGTCAACGGCAGTCCCATCGCCGAGTCGACCCCGGTGGACGACCAGTACCAGTACCAGCGGAAGTACACGAACGGCGACCTGTACTCGGCCGTCACCGGGTACTTCACGATCGGCCAGGGCAACTCCGGCATCGAGGGCGCCGAGAACACCGTGCTCTCCGGCAACTCCGACGCCTCGTTCTTCCAGAACCTCAACGCGATCCTGACCGGCCAGGACGTCCAGGGCGACAACGTCAACCTGACGATCGACCCCGACGTCCAGAAGGCCGCGTACGACGCACTGGGCGACAACACCGGCGCCGTCGTCGCGATCCAGCCGAAGACCGGCAAGATCCTCGCGATGGTGTCGAAGCAGAGCTACGACCCGAACACGCTGACGTCGCACGACACGCAGAACGTCATCGACCAGTACAAGGCGCTCGAGTCGAACGCCGCGAAGCCCCTGCAGAACCGGGCCATCGGCGGCGACCTGTACACGCCCGGCTCGGTCTTCAAGCTCGTCGTGGCGTCCGCGGCGCTCGAGGGCGGCAAGTACAACCTCGACTCCGAGTTCCCGAACCCGTCGCGGCTGCAGCTGCCCGGGACGAGCACGTACATCAACAACGCCGAGGGCGGCTCGTGCGGCGGCGGCGACAAGGTCAAGCTGCGCACCGCGATCCAGTACTCGTGCAACATCCCCTTCGCGGAGCTCGGCCAGAAGCTCGGCTACGACGCGATCAAGAGCATGGCCGACAAGTACGGCTTCGGCGACGCGATCGAGGTCCCGATGCGCGCCACCGCCAGCCAGTACCCCGACGTCAGCGACGACACCGCGCAGCTCATGCTGAGCTCGTTCGGCCAGGCCAGCGTCCGCGTGTCCCCGCTGCAGATGGCCATGGTCTCCGCCGGCATCGCGAACGGCGGCAAGGTCATGCAGCCCTCGCTCGTCGACTCGATCACGACGAGCGACCTGAAGACCGTCGAGTCCTTCTCCCCGAAGCAGTACAGCGACCCGCTCTCGGCCTCCGAATCGAGTGACCTCACCGAGGCCATGCAGAGCGTCGTCAGCTCGGGGACCGGCACCAATGCCAAGATCGACGGTGTCGACGTCGCAGGGAAGACGGGCACGGCCGAAGGTGGCACGGGCGATCCCTACACACTCTGGTTCACGGGCTTCGCCCCGGCGAAGGACCCGGAGGTGGCCGTCGCGGTCGTCGTCGGGAACGGCGGCGGACTCGGGCAGTCCGGAGTCGGCAACACGGTCGCGGCCCCGGTCGCGAAGAAAGTCATGGAGGCGGTGCTGAACAAATGAGACCCACCAGCGGACTCACCTTCGGTGGGCGGTACCAACTCTCGTCCCGCGTCGCCATCGGCGGCATGGGAGAGGTGTGGCAGGCCACCGACCTCGTCATCGGCCGGACCGTCGCACTCAAGATCCTCAAGGACGAGTACCTCGGCGACCCGGGCTTCCTCGAGCGCTTCCGCGCCGAGGCCCGTCACGCTGCGCTCGTCAACCACGAGGGCATCGCCAACGTGTTCGACTACGGCGAGGAGGACGGCAGCGCCTACCTCGTGATGGAGCTCGTCCCCGGCGAGGCGCTCTCGACCATGATCGAGCGGGAGCACACGCTGCCGGTCGACAAGGTCCTCGACATCGTCGCGCAGACCGCGAACGCCCTGCAGGCCGCGCACGCCGTCGGGCTCGTGCACCGCGACATCAAGCCGGGCAACCTGCTCATCACGCCGGACGGCCGCGTCAAGATCACCGACTTCGGCATCGCGCGCATCGCCGACCAGGTGCCGCTCACCGCGACCGGACAGGTCATGGGCACCGTCCAGTACCTCTCGCCGGAGCAGGCGAGTGGGCACCCGGCGTCGCCGTCGACCGACATCTACTCGCTCGGCATCGTCGCGTACGAGTGCCTGGCGGGCCGTCGCCCGTTCACGGGCGAGTCGCAGGTCGCGATCGCCATGGCGCACATCAACGAGCAGCCGCCGGCGCTCCCCGGGGACATCCCGGAGCCGGTGTCCGCCCTCGTGATGTCGTGCATCGCCAAGAAGCCGGCCGACCGTCCGGCGACGGCGGCGAACCTGGCCCGTGCGGCGCAGGCGCTCCGCCGTGGGGACGTCGCGGCCGCCACCGTCGCCGTCCCGGCCATCGCCGCCGGCGGCACGGTGGCGTTCAACCCGCCGCAGACGCCGGGGAACGACGCCGCGACGGCGCTCATCGGCACCCAGGCCGGTGCGGTCGCGGGCGGTCCGGGCACCCCGGGCTCGCCGGTCGACGGCGAGGACGAGGAACCGAAGAAGAAGCGCGCCTGGATCTGGTGGGTCGTGGGCATCGTCGCGGTGCTCATCATCGCCGGTGTCGTCGGCGCGTTCGCCCTGAACAGCAACGGTCAGCCGGAGCCGACCAAGTCCGCGACGACGCGCAGCGCGACGCCGAAGCCGTCCAACACCCCGACGCCGTCTCCGACCGAGACGCGCGTGACCGTGAACTCGGCGGACTTCGTCGGGCTGTCGGTCGCCGACGCGCAGGCCAAGCTCGAGGCGCTGAACCTCACCTCCCGCGTCGAGGACGGCGACCCCGCCCCGAAGCCCGAGCAGGCGAACACCGTCCAGTCGATCAGCCCCACCGGCAGCCTGGCGCCCGGCTCGCTCGTCGTGCTGCAGCAGTACACGGCGCAGCCGACGGTCAACCAGCCGAACTCGGCGTCCCCGGGTGCGGTGTCCGCCGACGGCGTGGTGACCTTCAGCTGGGCGGCGGCGACGTGCCCGACCGGGTACACCGTGTCGTCGTACGCGTACACGATCACCGGCGGCAAGGACGCCTCGAGCCAGACCTCGGGCACCCTCGACGCCGACCACCGATCGGTCACCGTGCAGATCGACAAGATCGACACCTCGGCCTCGCTGAGCTACACCGTGACGTGCGGCAACCTCGCGGCGTCGGCTGCGTCCGAGGCCGCGTCGAGTGACGCCTGGCAGGCCACGGACGAGCCGACGACCGACCCGACCGACGGCAACAACCCGAGCGCTGGCCCGCAGGACGGCAACTGACCGACCCCCGGACGGGGGCTCGCGACACCGTTGCGTAACGGTTCGGTCGAGCCCCCCGTCACCAGCCTCTCACCAGCGAAGCCTGCCGTACACTTGCCCGGACGGACATTCGGAGGAGTACGTGCCAGAAGGTGTGACCGCGGGGATCACCCTCCTCGCCAACCGCTACGAGATCGGTGACGTCATCGGTCGGGGCGGCATGGCCACTGTGCATCTGGGCAACGACACCCGGCTCGGACGCAAGGTGGCAGTGAAGCTGCTGAAGCCCAGCCTCGCCAACGACCCGGCGTTCCGCACGCGCTTCCGCCAGGAAGCCCAGGCGGCCGCCCGCATGGCCCACCCCACCATCGTCCGCGTCTACGACGCCGGCGAAGAGACCGTCACCGAGACCTCCGGTGCCGAGGTGCAGGTGCCCTTCATCGTCATGGAGTACGTCGAGGGCCGTCCGCTCTCCGACATCATCGGCGAGGGCCCGGTCGCCCCGGACGAAGCCGTGCGCATCACCGAGGGCATCCTCACCGCGCTCGAGTACTCCCACCGTGCCGGCGTCGTGCACCGCGACATCAAGCCCGCGAACGTCATGGTGACGCACTCCGGCCAGGTGAAGGTCATGGACTTCGGCATCGCCCGCGCCATCACCGACACCTCCGCGACGGTCGCCCAGACGACCTCGATCCTCGGTACCGCGTCGTACTTCTCCCCGGAACAGGCCCGCGGCGAGACCGTCGACGCCCGTACCGACGTCTACTCCACCGGTGTCGTGTTCTTCGAGCTGCTCACCGGCCGCCCGCCGTTCCTCGGCGACACCCCCGTCGCCGTCGCGTACCAGCACGTCAGCGAACAGCCCGTCGCGCCGTCGTCCCTCACGCCCGAGGTCTCGCCGGCGCTCGACGCGGTCACGCTGCACGCCCTGGTGAAGGACCGCACGCGCCGCTACCAGAACGCGGCGGAGTTCCGGACGGAACTGCAGCAGGCCGCGGCGGGCAAGGTCCCCGCGTCGACCCGCAAGCTGCAGCAGCAGGCCGCCCACGACGCCTCGACCGTGCTGTTCGGGGTGAACCCCCGGACGACCTCGAACCCCGCGGTGGCCTTCCGCGAGCTCGACGACGACACCGCCGAGCACCGCCCGCAGCGCACCCAGAACCGGCCGCCCGTCGCCTGGATCTGGGTCGGCATCATCCTGACCGCGGCGGTCATCGTGGCGGTCGTGTTCTTCGTCGCGAACCTCGGTCCGGGCAAGCCTCCCGTCACGTCCTCGGTCAGCGTGCCGAACGTCGTCGGTGCGACCTACGACTCCGCGGCCTCCGCGCTCGGCAAGAAGGACCTCGTCCCCGTCAAGGTCGAGGAGAACTCCGACGACGTCGACCGGGGATCGGTCATCCGCACCGAGCCCGGCTCCGGCACGAACGTCGCGCGCAAGCAGAACGTCCGCGTGATCGTCTCGCTCGGCCCCGAACAGGTCGCCGTCCCGGACCTCGCGGGGCAGGCGCAGGACGCAGCGCAGAAGACCCTCGAGCAGGCGGGCTTCGCCGTCGGTGCGATCAACTCCGACTACTCGCCCGACGTGCCCGAGGGGACGGTCATGAGCACCGATCCGGCCGCCTCGTCGCAGCACGCCAAGGGCACGGTGGTGAACCTGACGGTGTCGAACGGCAAGGTCGAGTTGCCGAACGTCACCCAGCAGCCGTTCTCCACGGCGAACGCGACCCTCGCCCAGCTGGGGCTGAAGGTCACGCCGGCGCCGTCCTACTCGTGCATCGGCGGTACCGTGACGCAGCAGAGCGCCCCCGCCGGCGACATCGCGCAGGGCAGCACCGTGACGCTCACGTACTGCGCCGGCTCGGCGCAGCCCTCGCAGCCGCCAGCGACGGATGCACCCGCCGACGGTGGGAAAGACGGCGGCGACGACGGTCAGTGACTTGTCCGCGTCCTGACGGATGCTCCGCGGCGGGGGTGCGCCGCGCCTCCCGTCCGGCGTCGTGCCGGCCTGCCTTCCCGGAGGCGCGGCTCGACCCCGCCACGTCCCGACCGTCCCGCAGGGCGGTCGCGTCAGTGGCCCGCCGCTGTCAGGCCCGGTGAGCCGCGATGAGCGGGTTCAGGCCCGCAGCGCGTTCCGCTGCACCGGCGAGGCCGGTCGTCTCGAGCCAGTTGCCGACCATCCGGTAGCCGCCCTCGGTGAGGACCGACTCCGGGTGGAACTGCACGCCGTACACGGGGTGCTCGCGGTGCTGCACGCCCATGATGACGCCGCCACCGGTCCGGGCCGTCACGGTGAGCTCGTCGGGGACCGTGCCGTCGACGATCGCGAGCGAGTGGTACCGCGTCGCCGTGAAGGGATGCGGGACGCCCGCGAAGAGGGGGCTGTCGTCGTGGTCGACCTGCGAGGTCTTGCCGTGCATGAGTTCCTCGGCGTGGGTGACCGTCGCACCGAGCGCCTCGGCGATGGCCTGGTGGCCGAGGCACACACCGAGCAGGGGCTTGTCCGCGGCGATGGCGGCGTGCACGGTCTCGACGGAGACGCCGGCGTCCGCGGGCGTCCCGGGGCCGGGAGACAGGAGCACACCGTCGTACTCGGCGATGCGGTCGGCGATCTCGGACGCGGGGAAGGCGTCGTTCCGGACCACGTCGGTCTCCGCCCCGAGCTGCTGCACGTAGCCGTTCAGCGTGTAGACGAAGCTGTCGTAGTTGTCGACGACGAGGATCTTGGTCATGGTCGGTTCACCGTACTCGTGGGGGATGTGTGAGGCGGGCTGAGAGGCTTCCCACACCCGCGGTCACGGTAGGATACCGGCCATGGCCAAGGACAAGGACCGCACCAAGCCCGCCCGGACGACCCGAGCCGACTCGGTCGACACCGCGGGGGACCAGCCGAACCCCGTGTGGTTCAAGCCGGTCATGTTCGGTTTCATGCTCATCGGCCTCGCCTGGGTGATCGTCTTCTACATCTCGAACACGACCCTGCCGGTGCCGTCCCTCGGTTCGTGGAACATCCTCATCGGCTTCGGCATCATGTTCGTCGGCTTCCTGATGACCACGCGCTGGCGGTAGCACCCCGGCCACACACCTCTCGACGCCCGTCGCACCTGCTGGTGCGGCGGGCGTCGTCGTTCGTGCCGTTGTCCACAGTGAACTCGCCCCGCCGTGGCCCTTGTCCCCACCTCCGCGCGCGTTCTCCACAGTTCTCCACACTCTCCACACACCCATCCACACCCCCGTCCCGGAGTTATCCACAGCGGACTCCACAGTGGGGATAATCACATGCGTGTAACTCACCGCGTTCTCCACAGCTGTGGACAACTCAGTCGTGCACGTGTGGAAAAGCCCCCGGGGACGCACGAACGCCCCGCCGCTGAGCGACGGGGCGTCCGGTGGTGCTGCTGTGCGGCTGTGCGGCTGTCAGCCGATCGTCACCGCGTACCCGACGGCGGTCAAGGCGATGCCCACGACCGCGGCGGCCACGAGCAGTGCGATCTGCAGCGGACGCTGGCGGATGTTGCGGGTCCGTGCGAACACGAAACCGACCACGAAGCCGCCGATGATCCCGCCGACGTGCGCCTGCCACGAGATGTTCGTGCCCGGCAGGAACCCCACGACGAGGTTGAGTCCCATGATGACCAGCAGCTGCACGGCGTTGTTGCCGAGACTGCGCTGCAGGACGAAGAACGCCGCGAACAGCCCGAAGATCGCGCCGGACGCTCCGACCACCCACGTGCCGGGGGCCAGGAACGTCACGAGCATCGACCCGAAGATCCCGGTGATGAAGTAGAGCGCCAGGAACCGCCACGCCCCGAGCATGTTCTCGAGCATCCGGCCGAAGATCCACAGCGCCCACATGTTGAACAGGATGTGGAAGAGGCCCGAGTGCACGAAGAGCACCGTCACCGCTCGCCACGGCTGCGAGGGCAGGAGCAGCGAGTTGTAGGCGAACAGGTTCGTGAAGAACCCGCCCGAGACCTGGTCGAGCAACCAGATCGCGACCGAGACGGCGACGATCACGACCGTCGCCTTCTGGTCAAGCATGGCGAAGCGCCTCCGGGCGACCGTCAGCCCGCTGGGGCCTCCGGACGCCCGACGGTTCGCCTGGAACTGCGCACGCTGCTCGCGCACGCACTCAGGGCAGTGCACCCCGACCGCCGCCGGCGTCTGGCACTCCGGGCAGATCGTCCGCCCGCAGCGCTGGCAGAGCACGAAGCTCTGCCGGTCCGGATGCCGGTAGCAGGTGTTGTTCGGGTTGTACGCCTGATCGGTCACGTGGTGGCTCAGACGTCCTCGACGTCGATGCTCTGGATGACGACGTCCTCGAGCGGCTTGTCACGGCCGTCGGTCGCCACACCCTCGATCGCGTCGACGACCGCGCGGGACTCGTCGTCCGCGACCTCGCCGAAGATGGTGTGCTTGCCCTGCAGCCACGGCGTCGCCACCGTGGTGATGAAGAACTGCGAGCCGTTGGTGCCGCGGCCGCCCTGGATGCCGGCGTTCGCCATGGCGAAGATGTACGGGTTCTGGAAGGTGAGCTCCGGGTGGATCTCGTCGTCGAAGCGGTAGCCCGGTCCGCCGATGCCCTGACCGAGCGGGTCGCCGCCCTGGATCATGAAGTCCTTGATGATGCGGTGGAAGACGACACCGTCGTACAGCTTGTCGGTCGAGACCTTGCCGGTGCCGGGGTGGGTCCACTCCTGCTTGCCCGTCGCGAGGTCGACGAAGTTCTTGACGGTCTTCGGAGCGTGGTTGCCGAACAGGTTGACGCGGATGTCGCCCTTGTTCGTGTGGATCGTTGCGACAGCGGTGTGCAGAGACATGTTCCGATTCTCGCATGTACTGCTGACGGTCAGACGGATCACACAGGTGAGGCTCCGTGACCTGTCAGGCACTGCGGTGGCAGGATGGGGTCACGCCGTTCCGATGGAGGTACCAGATGACGACGATCGAGATCCCGCGCAAGCGCCGGAAGCAGATCAAGAAGCTCAAGGGCCAGACCGCCTCGCTCCTCGGCGAGCAGCGCAAGGTCCTCGAGCACGCGAACGCGATCCTTGCGGAGGCGCGGTCCCACGCCGTGGACACCGCTCGCAAGGACATCGCTCCGCGAGTGCAGAACGCGATCGACAACGGCATCCGTCCGGCTGTCGCCACGGGGGTGCACGCTGCCACGAGTGCAGCGCAGAATGCTTCGCACCGCTTCCAGTCCGAGGTCGTCCCCGGACTCGTCGCGACGGCGGGCTCGGTCCTCAGCGTGGGTGACCTCGCGAAGGACCCCCGCGTCAAGAAGATCGTGAAGAACGCCCAGAAGAAGGGCAAGAAGGCCAAGAAGGCTGCGGAGAAGTACGTGCCGCACCAGAAGAAGGGCATCGGCTTCGGCGGTGTCGCGCTGATCGTGGTCGGTGTCGTGGCCGTGGCGGGCGCCGCCTACGCCGCGTACCAGACGCTCCGCGCGGACGACGACCTGTGGGTCGCCGACGACGCTGACACGGCGGAGAAGCCTGCCGTCTGACCTCCCGGTTCGCACGAAGGGCCCCGGCACGCGCCGGGGCCCTTCGTCGTCCGTGGGCCAGCGGCTCGAGGGCTTGGCCGGAGCGGCGAGCGGGCAGAATACGTCCCGTTCACCGCGCCGAAGCGGCCGTTCGTGCCCGCTCGACGCCCGACGCACGGCATGTCGTGCCCACTCGCCGGCCCGGCGTCGGCCCGGCGATGGACGGGAGGGGCGGGTCGGCCCCGCCCCGCGCCTCCCGTCCGCCGTCGCGTTCGGCCCACCCCGCCACGCGGCGAGGTCGCACGACCCGCCACGCACGTCCACCGGGGTCCACCCGGAGCCGTGTCGCGGTCGCACGACGCGCCGCTCACGTCCACCGAGGTCCCGCAAACGGCCGCCAAGCCGGCGCGAGATGCCACAATCGGCACACCTCGAGCCCGAAACCGACCGGTCCCACGACGCGAGAACGTCGCGCAACGGAACCGATCGCGGAGCGGCGCGCCGAAGGCGCCGACGAACACGACGACCGAGCGAGGCGAGGAACGAGCGGAGCATCGCTCACGCCGAGGGAGTGGAGCCTGGGAGAATCGAACTCCCGACATCCTGCTTGCAAAGCAGGCGCTCTACCAACTGAGCTAAGGCCCCGTGACACCCATCGTACGGAGTGTCGGAGGAAGTGGTGGGGCTACAAGGACTTGAACCTTGGACCTCTTCGTTATCAGCGAAGCGCTCTAACCGCCTGAGCTATAGCCCCTCAGACCGGATGAAAGCCTACCGTACGGATCTCGCAGAACGAAATCGAGACGGTCGGCCCATCCGGCCCGGGTGTGTCAGTTGTTCGTGAAGCCGACGAGCAAGCCGCCGGTGATCCGCACACTGAGGTTGTAGAGGACACTCACGATGGCGCCGAGCACCGTGCCGACGACCACGTTGAGGATGCCCACGACGATGGAGAACCCGAGCACCTGACCCAGCGAGAACTGGTCCATGATCGAGTAGTTGTTCTGCCCGGTGACGTCCTTCAGTAGGGCGTCGATCTGGGTGAAGACACCGGTCTGGTTCAGGATGACCCACACCAGCGCGGTGGCGACGACGATCACGATCGAGCCGGCCAGGGCGATGAGGAAGCTGAGCTTCACCATCGACCAGAAGTCGACGTACACGAGCCGCAGTCGCACCTGACGGGTGCCGACGGGCCGCTTCGCCTTCTTCTGGAGCTTCTCGGCGACACTACTCATTGCTTGACTGGTCCTCTCCGGCCACGGTGTCCGTGGGCACTGTGTCGGCGGGGTCGGCGGCCGCTTCGTCCGGGCTGACCGTCTCCACCGGGCCCGCAGGCTCGATCTCGGCGTCGTCCTGGTCGTCCAGGTTCCGCTCTGTGTTCCGGGCCACCGCGATGATCCGGTCGTTCTCCGCGAACCTCGCGAAGACCACACCCATCGTGTCGCGACCCTTGGCGGGCACCTCGGCCACGGCAGACCTTACCACCTTGCCTGATTGCAGCACGACGAGCACCTCGTCGTCCTCGCCCACGATGAGAGCACCCACAAGGTCGCCCCGGTCAGCGGCCAGCTTGGCCACCTTGATGCCGAGACCACCACGGCCCTGCACGCGGTACTGGTCGACCGACGTGCGCTTGGCGTAGCCGCCCTCGGTCATGACCCACACGTAGCCGTCGTCCGAGACGACCCGGGCTGCGAGCAGCGAGTCGTCGTCGCGGAAGGACATGCCCTTCACGCCGGAGGTCGATCGACCCATCGGGCGCAGGGTGTCGTTCGTCGCGGTGAAGCGCAGGGACATGCCGTGCTTCGACACGAGCAGGAGGTCGTCGTGCTCGTCGACGAGGAGTGCCTGCACCAGGGTGTCGCCGTCGCGCAGGTTGATCGCGATGATGCCACCGGTGCGGTTCGTGTCGTACTCGGTGAGCGGGGTCTTCTTCACGAGACCGTGCGCCGTGGCGAGCACGAGGTACTGCGCCGCCTCGTAGTCGCGGATGTCGAGCACCTGCTGGATCTGCTCGTCCGGCTGCATGGCGAGCAGGTTCGCCACGTGCTGACCCTTGGCGTCGCGGCTGGCCTCCTGCAGCTCGTAGGCCTTGGCACGGTAGACCCGCCCCTTGTCCGTGAGGAAGAGGAGCCAGTGGTGCGTCGTCGTCACGAAGAAGTGCTCGACGATGTCGTCGGCGCGCAGCTGCGCACCCTTCACCCCGCGGCCGCCGCGGTGCTGCGAGCGGTAGTTGTCGCTGCGCGTCCGCTTGACGTACCCGCCGCGGGTGATGGTGACGACCATCTCCTCTTCGGGGATGAGGTCCTCGATGGACATGTCGCCGTCGAAGCCGAGCAGGATCTCGCTGCGGCGGTCGTCGCCGAACCGCTCGACGATCTCCTCGAGCTCGTCGCCGATGATCGTGCGCTGACGGGTCTCCGACGCCAGGATGTCCTGGAAGTCGGCGATCTTGCGCTCGAGCTCCTCGGCCTCGTCGTGGATCTTCTGCCGCTCGAGGGCGGCGAGACGACGGAGCTGGAGCTCGAGGATCGCGCGCGCCTGGATCTCGTCGACGGACAGCAGGTCCATCAGACCGGTGCGGGCCTCTTCGACGTCGGGCGACCGGCGGATGAGCGCGATGACCTCGTCGAGGGCGTCGAGCGCGGCCAGGTAGCCACGGAGGATGTGGGCGCGCTTCTCGGCCTCGCGCAGCCGGAACTGGGTGCGGCGGACGATGACGTCGATCTGGTGGTCGACCCACGCCGAGATGAACCCGTCGAGCGCGAGGGTGCGGGGCACGCCGTCGACGATCGCGAGCATGTTCGCGCCGAAGTTCTCCTGCAGCTGCGTGTGCTTGTACAGGTTGTTGAGGACGACCTTGGCGACGGCGTCGCGCTTGAGCACGATGACGAGACGCTGACCGGTACGACCCGAGGTCTCGTCGCGGATGTCCGCGATGCCGGCGAGCTTGCCGTCCTTCACACCCTCGGCGATGCGGATCGCGAGGTTGTCGGGGTTCACCTGGTACGGGAGCTCGGTGACGACGAGGCAGGTGCGGCCCTGGATCTCCTCGACGTTGACGACCGCACGCATCGTGATCGAGCCACGACCGGTGCGGTAGGCGTCCTGGATGCCCTTCGTGCCGAGGATCTGCGCCCCGGTCGGGAAGTCCGGGCCCTTGATCCGCTGCATGAGCGCGCCGAGGAGCTCTTCAAGCGTGGCGTCGGGGTGCTCGAGCGCCCACTTGGCGCCCGCAGCGACCTCGCGCAGGTTGTGCGGCGGGATGTTCGTCGCCATGCCGACCGCGATGCCGACGGAGCCGTTGACCAGCAGGTTCGGGAACCGTGCCGGCAGGATCGCGGGCTCCTGCGTGCGACCGTCGTAGTTGTCCTGGAAGTCGACGGTGTCCTCGTCGATGTCCCGGACCATCTCCATGGCGAGCGGCGCCATCTTGGTCTCGGTGTACCGCGGGGCAGCGGCGCCGTCGTTGCCCGGGGAACCGAAGTTGCCCTGGCCGAGCGCGAGCGGGTACCGGAGCGACCACGGCTGCACCAGGCGGACGAGGGCGTCGTAGATCGCGCTGTCACCGTGCGGGTGGAACTGCCCCATGACGTCGCCGACGACGCGCGAGCACTTCGAGAAGGCCCGGTCGGGACGGTAGCCGCCGTCGAACATCGCGTAGATCACGCGGCGGTGCACCGGCTTCAGTCCGTCACGGACCTCGGGCAGGGCACGACCGACGATGACGCTCATCGCGTAGTCGAGGTACGAGCGCTGCATCTCGAGCTGCAGGTCGACCTGCGAGATGCGGTCACCGGAGACGACGATGTCCCCGCTGTCGCCGTGGACGATCTCGGGCTGCTCGTCGGCGCCGTTCTCGTTGTCGTCAGCCATGTGGCTTCGTTCCCTTTCTGGACAGCCTGGAGGCTGTGGTTCCGTCAGTCGCGCCGGGCGCGACCACAGGTGGTCAGGACTGGTCCGCGCGACTCACGCCGCGCCTCCAGGCCAGGATCAGATGTCCAAGAACCGGACGTCCTTCGCGTTCTGCTGGATGAACTGGCGACGGGACTCGACGTCCTCCCCCATCAGCGTCGCGAAGACGCTGTCCACCGCGGCGGCGTCCTCGAGCGTGACCTGCAGGAGCGTCCGGGTGTCCGGGTTCATCGTGGTGTCCCACAGCTCCTTGTAGTCCATCTCGCCGAGACCCTTGTAGCGCTGGATCCCGTTGTCCTTCGGGATGCGCTTGCCGGCGGCGAGGCCGGCCTGCATCAGGGCGTCGCGCTCCCGGTCGCTGAACACGTACTCGTGCGCCGAGTTCGACCACTTCAGGCGGTAGAGCGGCGGCTGCGCGAGGTACACGTAGCCGCGCTCGATGAGCGGCCGCATGTAGCGGAACAGCAGGGTGAGGAGCAGGGTCGTTATGTGCTGGCCGTCGACGTCGGCATCGGCCATCAGCACGATCTTGTGGTACCGGGCCTTGTCCGGGTCGAAGTCCTCGCCGATGCCGGCGCCGAACGCCGTGATCATCGACTGGATCTCCTGGTTGGCCAGGGCACGGTCGAGGCGGGCCTTCTCGACGTTGAGGATCTTGCCGCGCAACGGCAGGATCGCCTGCGTCATCGGGTTGCGACCCTGCACGGCGGAACCACCGGCGGAGTCACCCTCGACCATGAAGATCTCGGAGACCGTCGGGTCCTTCGACTGGCAGTCCTTGAGCTTGCCGGGCATGCCGCCCGACTCGAGGAGGCCCTTGCGACGGGTGGTCTCGCGTGCCTTGCGTGCAGCGAGACGGGCCTGCGAGGCCTGGATCGCCTTGCGCACGACGTCGCGGGCCTGCGTCGGGTTGCTCTCGAACCAGTGGGTGAGCTCGGTGCCGACGACGCGCTGGACGAAGCCCTTCGCCTCGGTGTTGCCGAGCTTGGTCTTCGTCTGCCCCTCGAACTGCGGTTCGCCGAGCTTCACGGAGATGACGGCCGTCAGCCCTTCGCGGATGTCGTCACCCGTGAGGTTGTCGTCCTTCTCCTTGATGATCTTCGCCTCGCGCGCGTACTTGTTGACCAGGTACGTCAGCGCCGCGCGGAAGCCCTCTTCGTGGGTGCCGCCCTCGTGCGTGTTGATCGTGTTCGCGAAGGTGTGGACGCTCTCCTGGTAGGAGGTGTTCCACTGCATCGCGACCTCGAGCGCGATCTTGCGCTCCGGGTCCTCGGCCTCGAAGCCGATGACGTCCGGGTGCACCAGGTCGGCCTTCTTCTGGGCGTTGAGGTACTCGACGTAGTCGGCGAGGCCGCGCTCGTAGAGGAAGGAGTCGTGCCGTGCCTCTTCACCCTCGGCCGGGGTGCGCTCGTCGGTCAGGGTGATCCGCAGGCCCTTGTTGAGGAAGGCCATCTGCTGGAAGCGCGTGCGCAGGGTCTCGTAGTCGAAGACGACGGTCTCGAAGATGTCGGCGTTCGGCCAGAAGGTGATCGTGGTGCCGTGGCCGTCGTCTTCCTCGTCCTTCGACAGGGGCGCGACCGGGACGCCGTCGGTGTAGCTCTGGCGCCAGACGTGGCCCTGCTGGCGGACCTCGACGTCGAGCTCGGAGCTCAGCGCGTTGACGACCGACGAACCGACGCCGTGCAGACCACCGGACACCGCGTACGCGCCGCCGCCGAACTTGCCGCCGGCGTGCAGGACGGTGAGCACGACCTGGACGGTCGAGACGCCCTCGGCAGCGTGGATCCCGACGGGGATGCCACGGCCGTTGTCGACCACGCGGACGCCGCCGTCTTCGCGGATGGTGACGTTGATCGTGTCGCAGTAGCCCGCGAGTGCTTCGTCGACGGAGTTGTCGACGATCTCCTGCACGAGGTGGTGCAGACCGCGGGGACCGGTCGACCCGATGTACATGCCCGGACGCTTCCGGACGGCTTCGAGTCCCTCGAGCACCTGGATCTGGTCTGCGCCGTACGCTGGATCGCTCTGCGGGGTCGCCTCGCCGGACGAGTTCTGTCGGTCGTCGTCAGATCCGGATGTCATTCGAAGGTGCTCCTGCCTGCGCGCGGAACACCCGCGCACTGCACCTCTCAGTCTACCGCAGGACCCCCTCCTCCGAGGGCGGATTCCGGCCGTGGACGGCCTTTTTTCGTCCTCCCGGACGATTTCGTCGCCCTACCCGTAAGTGTCGCGGGGACCGCGCCCCTGAACCGTCCTGGGACCGCGTTTCCAGGTGGGGGCGTCGGGGCCTGAAACCCGGATCGACTGCACCCCCGCCTCGGGGTGCCGCTCGGCGATGGTCGTCGTGACGGTGCTACGCATCAGTCGGAGCTGGGTCGCCCAGGCCGTCGAGTCGCACCGGATGACGAGTGCACCGTCGTCGATGGTCACGGGTCGGGAGTGCTTCGCGAGTTCCTCGCCCACCACGGCGGGCCAGTCCACGAACAGCTCGGACCGGGCGAGGGGCTCGGTCCAGCCCAGTTCCTGCGCGAGCGAACCGACGACGTCACCGAGTCCGGCGGGCTCGCGACCGCGACCGTAAGGCACGGAATCGGGGTCGAGTCCCTTCATACGGCGCCGGCGCGCGTCGACGCCGCGCTTCGAGGGGTCGCCGAAGACGGCGCGGAGGTGCCGGTAGACCCGCGAGGGCTCGGTCGGCTTCGACGGCTTCGGCATCAGACGCCCGCTCCGGTCGGGTCGGCTTCCGCCCGGTGGTCGTCCGGTTCTTCGGTCGGACTGGAGGCGCGGCTCGGCTCCGCCTCGTCGGTCACGATCGTGCCCGCTTCGATCCGGACCGTGTGCGCGGCCAGCTGCTCGGGCACGTCACCGAACACCGCCGCGGTGATGAGCACCTGCTCGTAGTCGGCGACCGCCCCGGCCAGGCGTTCCCGGCGGGACTCGTCGAGTTCGGCGAACACGTCGTCGAGGATGATGATCGGATCCCCCAGGCTCGACTCCGCGCGGAGGATCGACGCACTGGCCAGCTGCACGGCGAGCGCGAACGACCACGACTCCCCGTGACTCGCGTAGCCGCGGGCAGGTAACCCGTTCAGCTGGAAGAGAACGTCGTCGCGGTGCGGACCGACGAGCGTCAGGCCGCGGTCGAGCTCGTCGCGTCGACGCCGTTCGAGTGCTGCTCGGAAGGCATCGGCAGCCGCGGTGACGGTGACCGGCTCGTCGGGTGTCCCGAGGACGGGATCCGTCGCGGCCGCGTCCTCCGGGTCGCCGCCGCGGACGCTCAGGACGCCGGTGATCGACGCCTCGTGCCGTTCGCCGGCGACGGTCGCGTAGGCCTCGGCCACGAACGGGGCGAGCCGCCGGGTGAGGTGGTCACGGGCGGCGATGATCTCCGCGCCGAACGCCACGAGTCGCTCGTCCCAGACGTCGAGCGTCGCGAGCGAACCCGCCTTCGCTCCGGTCGCCCGGGCCGACTTCAGCAGGGTGTTCCGCTGGCGGAGCGTCCGGTCGTAGTCGGCGAGGACGCCCTGCATGCGCGGGGCGATCTGCCCGAGGAGCTCGTCGAGCATCCGGCGTCGGCCAGCCGGTTCGCCCCGGACGAGCGCGAGGTCCTCGGGAGCGAAGAGGACGCTCGTGCAGTAGCGCGGGAGCTCGCGCGGCTTGATGGCCGAGCGGTTCACCTGGGCCCGGTTCGAGCCCGTCCGGTTGATCTGGACCTCGGCGAGGATGCTGCGGTCCTCGTGGGCGAGCCGGGCGCGGACGATCGCCGCGTCGCAGCCCTGCCGCACGAGTGCCGCGTCCGTCGGGACCCGGTGCGAGCCGAGGGTGGAGAGGTAGCCGATCGCCTCGACGAGGTTGGTCTTGCCCTGACCGTTCCGGCCGACGAACAGGTTCGGCCCGCGTGCGAGGTCGACCTCGGCCTCCCGGTAGTTCCGGAAGTCCGTGAGTTGCAGGTGGTCGACGTGCACGCGGGCCGTGGCCGGGTTGCCCCGGTTGGACTACGCCTTCTTGACGGCGTGGCCGCCGAACTGGTTGCGGAGCGCCGCGACGGCCTTCATCGTCGGGGACTCGCTGCCCTGACGCGAGACGAAGCGGGCGAACATCGCCGCGGAGAGCGCGGGCATCGGCACCGCGAGCTCGATCGCCTCTTCGAGGGTCCAGCGACCCTCGCCCGAGTCGTCGACGTAGCCCTCGAGCTCGTCGAGCTTCGGGTCCTCGTTGATCGCGAGGACGAGGAGGTCGAGCAGCCAGGAGCGGACGACCGTGCCACGCTGCCATCCGGCGAAGACCGCCGGGACGTCGTGGACGATGTCCTTCGCCTCGAGGAGCTCGTAGCCCTCGCCGTAGGCCTGCATGATCGCGTACTCGATGCCGTTGTGGACCATCTTCGCGTAGTGGCCCGCGCCGACGCCGCCGGCGTGCGAGAAGCCCTCTTCGCGCGGGCCCTCGGGACGGAGCGCGTCGAAGACCGGCATGGCGAACTCGACGTCCTCGGGGGCGCCGCCCACCATGAGGCCGTAGCCGTTCTCCTTGCCCCAGACACCGCCGGAGACGCCGGCGTCCATGTAACGGATGCCCTTGGCGTCGAGCTGCTTGGCGTGCACCTCGTCGTCGAGCCACTTCGAGTTGCCGCCGTCGATCACGAGGTCGCCCTCGCTCAGGACGTTCGACAGGTCGGTGATCACGTCGTCGGTGATCTTGCCGTGCGGGACCATGACCCACACGAGCTTCTTGCCCTCGGGGAGCGCCGCGGCGAGTGCGCCGAGGTCGGCGACGTCCGAGACGGCGGGGTTCGCGTCGTAGCCGGTGACCTCGATGCCTGCGTTGCGGAGACGGGCACGCATGTTGTTGCCCATGCGACCGAGGCCGACAAGACCGATGTGCATGATTTCCTCTTCTGTTCGTCGTCGCGCTGATGCAGGGATGGCGCGTCAGCGCAGTGTTCGGCTGTTGCGCTTACCGCAGCAGGAGATTGGGCTGCAGCAGGTACCGGTATCCGTCCGCGGCCGGGGCCTCTTGCGAGGTCTGCCCGGTGATGAGCACCGGGCCCGGCTTGTTGGGGTTCTCCGTCTTGGTGAAGGAGATCCGGACGAACTCGGAGTGCACCGCGTTCAACCCGTCCAGGAGGAAGGCGGGTTTCAGCGAGACCACCGTTTCCTCACCGGTCAGCAACGCACTGATCGACTCTGACGCCTGCGCTTGTTCGGAACCGATCGCTTCGAGCGTGAGCCCGTCGACCGTGAAGGAGAACCGGAGGGCGGCTTCGCGCTCCAGGACGAGGGAGACCCGTCGGACCGCCTCGACCAGTTCCGCGGTGTTGATCACCGCGTGGTCCTGGACGGTCTCGGGGAAGAGCCGGCGGACCGGCGGGTAGTTGCCCTTGATGAGCAGCGACGTGACGGTCTTGTCGTCCGCGTGGAACGCGATCAGCTCGCGGTCGGACGAGCCGCTGATCGACACCGAGACGGTGGACGCCGAGCCGAACGTGCGGCCCACCTCTTGCAGGGTGCGAGCCGGGACGAGCGCGTGCAGCGGGTCGGAGCCGACGCGGCCGGAGTCCCACGCGATGGTGCGGACGGCGACGCGGTAGCGGTCCGTGGCGATGAGCGAGAGGTCGTTGTCGCCGACCTCGAGCTGGACGCCGGTGATCACGGGGGTGACGTCGTCGCGGCTGGCGGCGACGGCGACCTGGGACACGGCTTCGGAGAAGGCGTCGCCGGGGATCACGCCGGTCTGCTCACCGATCTCCGGGAGCGTCGGGTACTCCTCGACCGGCATGGACAGCAGCGTGAAGTGCGCCGAACCGCAGGTGACCGAGATCTTCGAGTCCTCGGTGGTGAAGGTGACCGGGGCGTTCGGCAGGCGGCTCGCGATGTCGTTGAGGAGCCGGCCGGAGACGAGCACCGTGCCGGGGTCGTCGATCTGCGCGGCGATGGACGTCTGCGCCGAGACCTCGTAGTCGAACGACGAGAGCGTGAGTCGATCGCCGTCGGCGTGGATGAGGACGCCCGAGAGGATCGGGAGGGTCGTGCGCTGTGGGAGGAGCTTCACCGCGAAGGAGACGGCTTCGGAGAAGACGTCCCGGTTGACCTCGAACTTCACAGCTGGAACCCCTGTCGATCGGTTGGACTGTCCGGCCGCCCCATTGTGGCACAGCCCGGCGAGGCCCGGATTTCTTGTCATCCCGCCGTCCACAAGGTTGGCCCGCTGAGATCAATCGTTAACCAGGAGTAATGGTGTTAACGCCTGTGCACACTGTGGATAACCCTGTTAACACCGCTTGTCCACAGGGAACTACACACGTGTGAGTTGTGAGTGGTGTGTGGGCGGCGTCTGGATGAATGAATCTCATCTATCCACTTCCATCCCCAGTCTCCACAGGTGGCCCCTCCGCTGTGAACAACCGACCGGCGTGTCCTCCACAGTTATCCACAGGCTTTCCACACTGTGTGAAGTCCGGCGCATGGAACCGTCTCAGATGGTGGATGCGCGCGGAAGCAGGCCGATCTGACGGTCGTCAGCCGCGCCTCCAGGGCCGTACCAGATGTGCGCAGCGCGACGCGACGCAACGCGACGTGCGTCAGCGGTAGCGGCGGTCCTGCTTGATGCGGCTGGTCAGCTCCGTGACCTGGTTGTAGATCGAGCGACGCTCCTTCATGAGCTCCGCGATCTTCTTGTTGGCGTACATCACCGTGGTGTGGTCCCGGTTGCCGAAGAGCTGTCCGATCTTCGGCAGCGACAGGCTCGTCATCTCACGGCAGAGGTACATCGCGATCTGCCGTGCCGTGGCGATCGCCTGCGAGCGGGAGGACCCGTAGAGGTCGTCGACGGAGAGCTTGAAGTACTCCGCGGTGTGGTTGATGATGTCCGTCGGCGCGATCACGTTGTCGTCGTCGAGCGTGATGAGGTCCTTGAGGACCGTCTGCACCAGGGCCATGTCGACGGCCGTCCGGTTCAGGCTCGCGAACGCCGTCACGCGGATCAGCGTGCCCTCGAGCTCGCGGATGTTGCTCGACACCTTCGACGCGATGAACTCGAGGATGTCGTCGGGCACCTGCAGGTGGTCGGACTGCGCCTTCTTGCGGAGGATCGCGATGCGGGTCTCGAGGTCCGGCGCCTGGACGTCGGTGATGAGGCCCCACTCGAAGCGGGAGCGCATCCGGTCCTCGAACCCGGTCAGGTGCTTCGGCGCGACGTCCGACGTGATGACGACCTGCTTGTTGTGGTCGTGCAGCGTGTTGAAGGTGTGGAAGAACGCCTCTTGCGTGGAGTCCTTGCCCTGCAGGAACTGGATGTCGTCGATCAGCAGGATGTCGATGTCGCGGTACCGCTGCTGGAACTGGTTCGACCGGTTGTTCGCGATCGAGTTGATGAAGTCGTTCGTGAACTCCTCGCTGGACACGTACCGCACCCGGATCCCCGGGTAGAGGCTCTCGGCGTAGTGGCCGATCGCGTGCAGGAGGTGGGTCTTGCCGAGGCCTGAGTCGCCGTAGATGAAGAGCGGGTTGTAGGCCTTCGCCGGCGCCTCGGCCACCGCGACCGCCGCCGCGTGGGCGAAGCGGTTCGACGAGCCGATGACGAAGTTGTCGAAGTTGTACTTGGGGTTGAGCCGGGACTCGGGGCGACCGCTGGTCCCCGGGGAGTCGATCTGGCTCGGGACGAACGGCGCCTCGATGTACTGGCGGGGGGCCGCACTCTGCTCGACGGCTTCCTGCACCGGCTCGGCGTACTCGGGGACGTTGCTCGTGACCTGCGTGTCGACCCGCGGCTCGGACGCCATGTCCGGGTTCACCGTGATGGCGAAGTTCGCGACCGTGTCGTCACCGATGCGGGAGACGGCCTCGGTGATCGGGATGCGGATCCGCTGCTCGAGCATGCCGCGGGTGAGGTCGTTCGGCACCTCGAGGTAGAGGGTGCCGGCCAGCACGCCCTTCGGCTCGACCAGGTTGAGGAAGCCGTGCAGCTGCGGGGTGATGCGGTCGTCCTCCGAGAGGAGTCCGAGGACGGATGACCAGAGGTCCTCGACGGGGTCGGCCGGCATCGTCATGTCGCGCTCGTCTCCTGATGTCGTGTCGTGCTCGTCGCTGGTGCTCGTCTGCACTGGGTGTCCACCGCCGCCGGACGGACCGGCGCAGCGTCGACCGCCGGAACGTTCCTGGCGAGTCGTCGTGAGTCCGGGTGGCATCGTCGACGTCCCGGACGCGTGTCGTCCCGCATGGTGGTCCACAGGGTTGTCCACAGTCTTGTCCACGACCGGCGCGAGCCGCACGACGAGGGGAATCCCCCGTCGTACCGGGCCGCTGGCCGGTCGATCACCCCACTGTAAAGGACTCGAGCGCGTCGTACCGAACGCACGTTTTCCCCAATGTGGATAATGAACGTGCGCACCGCTCCCGCGGTCGGGTCGACGACGGCGTTTGACCTGCTCGCCCCTGTCACGTACCGTTAACCAGTTGACTGCGGCCATTCGGTCGCGCCCATCTGCGTCGTTCGGCACCGAGCGACTACACATACGTGACGGCTCGCCGCGAGCAGCCGTGTGGAGAACATCATGAGCAAGCGCACCTTCCAGCCGAACAACCGCCGCCGCGCCAAGAAGCACGGCTTCCGCGCCCGCATGCGCACCCGTGCCGGCCGCGCCATCCTGGCCGCACGTCGCGCCAAGGGCCGCACCGAGCTCAGCGCCTGATCAGGCTCCCCGCCTGATCTCGTCCTCCGGTACCGACTCGTGTTGGCCCGCGCCAACCGGATCGTCCGAGGTGACGACTACCGGTCCGTCGTGCGTCGTGGTCGCAGAAGCGCCACGGCGCACGCCGTCGTATCGGTGGTCCGTCGCACCTCGGACGACCCGTCGAGCGGTACCGGTCCGACACGGTTCGGGTTCATCGTCGCGAAGACGGTGGGCAACGCCGTGACCCGGAACCTGGTCAGGCGTCGCCTCAAGGCGATCGCGCACGGGCTGCTCGCCGACATCCCCGTCGGCTACGACGTGGTGGTCCGCGCACTGCCAGCCGCTGCGCAGGCCGGATGGCCTACCCTGCTCGAAGACGTCTCGCGCTCCTGTGCGCGTGGTGTGGAGAAGGCAGCATGAACCGCAACCTGTGGACCCGGCTCGCCTGGGCCGTCGCGTTGCTCCCGCGCAACGTGTGCGTCATCGTGCTGCGCGCCTACCGTGCCGTGATCTCACCGCTCTACGGCAACGTCTGTCGGTACCACCCCTCGTGCTCCCGGTACGCGCTCGAGGCGATCCAGCAGTACGGCGTCGTCCGCGGATCCGCCATGGGTGCATGGCGCATCGCACGGTGCAACCCCTGGGCAGCCGGGGGCATCGACGACGTCCGTGCACGGCGTCGCCCCTACGACGTCAACCGGTTCGGGTTCGTGCTCGCACCGACCCAGCCGCAGCCGCAGCCCACGGGTGGTTCCACCCTGCCGGTCCTGCTCCCCCAGCGCACTCGAAAGGCGTGACAGTCCCCATGGACCTCGGATTCATCGGAACGATCCTCTGGCCGCTCAAGTGGGTGGTCTCGGCCATCCTCGTGGGCTTCCACTGGATCTTCGAGAGCATCGGCATGGACCCCGGAGCCGGCATCACCTGGGTGCTCTCCATCATCTTCCTGACCTTCGTGGTGCGCGCCGCGCTCATCCCGATCTTCGTGCGCCAGATCAAGTCGCAGCGCCGCATGCTCGAGGTGGCGCCGCAGCTCAAGAAGATCCAAGAGAAGTACAAGGGCAAGAAGGACCAGTTCTCGCGTGAGGCCATGAGCCGCGAGACCATGGCGCTGTACAAGGAGACCGGGACGAACCCGCTGAGCTCCTGCCTGCCGCTGCTGATCCAGATGCCGATCTTCTTCTCGCTGTACTCGGTGCTGCACGAGGCGCAGATCAACAAGACGGGCATCGGCCTGCTCACGAACGACCTCGCCGCGTCGTTCGGCAACGCATCGCTCTTCGGCGCTCCCCTGCACGAGACGTTCACGAACGCCTCCGGCTGGGAGGTCCGGGTCATCGCCGGCGTCATGATCGTCGTGATGACCGCCTCGCAGTTCATCACCCAGCTGCAGCTCGTCGCGAAGAACATGTCGCCGGAGACCAAGGAGTCTCCGATGTACCGCCAGCAGAAGATGATGCTGTACATCCTCCCGCTGGTCTTCGTCATCTCCGGTCTGTCGTTCCCCCTCGGCGTCATGTTCTACTGGCTCGCCTCGAACGTCTGGACGATGGCGCAGCAGTACTTCGTCATCCGCAGCATGCCGACCCCCGGCTCCGAGGCGGCACTCGCTCGTGAGGCACGTCTCGCGAAGAAGGCGCAGCGTCGCGGTGCGGCCACCCCGGTCCTCGCCGAGGCCGGCGCCGGGGCCGGTGCCGCCGAGATCGAGGCCGTCCGCGTGACGACCCAGCGGCAGCAGCCGGTCGGCAAGAACCGTGCCAAGAAGAACGGGAAGAAGTAAGTGACCGAGCAGGACACCGCGGACGCCGTGGACACCACCGTCGACACCTCGACCGCGACCGTCGACGACGACGCCCGCGACGAAGCCGACATCGCGGCGGACTACATCGAGGAACTCCTCGACATCTGCGACCTCGACGGTGACATCGAGATCGAGGAGCGTGCGGGCCGCGTGTACCTGTCCGTCACGGACGAGGGCGACGCGCTCCGCGTGCTGTCGAAGCCGGACACCGTCTCGGCCCTGCAGGAGCTCACGCGCATCGCCGTCCAGGCCGAGACCGGCGAGTTCAGCAGGCTGATCCTCGACGTCGGCGGCTCGCGCGATGCTCGTGCGTCCGAACTGCAGCGGCTCGTCGACACCGCCATCGAGCGCATCGAGGCGGGTTCGACCACGGCTGCACTCCCCGCGATGTCGTCGTACGAGCGCAAGCTGGTCCACGACCTGGTTGCCGAGAAGGGCTTCCACTCGGAGTCCGAGGGTGAGGGTCGGGACCGCCACACGGTCGTCACCCGATGACCGAGACCGCGCCTCCCGTCCTCGAGACGGAGCCGGCGGCTGCTGCGACGCTCTTCGGCGAACGCCTCGACCTGGCGCGTTCCTTCACGAACGAGCTTGCTCGACGCGGTGAGGAGCTCGGCCTGATCGGCCCACTCGAACTGCCGCGCTTGTGGACGCGACACATCCTCAATTCTGCGGTGCTCGCTCCACTCCTGGAGGAACGGGGCCGGGTTGCGGACGTCGGTTCCGGTGCTGGACTCCCCGGCTTGGTGCTCGCGATCGCCCGCCCGGACGTGCACCTCACGCTCATCGAACCGATGGAACGGCGAGTGGATTGGCTGACGTCAGAGGCCTCGCGCCTCGGCCTCGACAACGTCGAGGTCGTCCGTGCCCGTGCTGAGGACGTCGCCGACGACATCGTGGTCGACCAGGTGACTGCGCGGGCCGTCAGCGCGTTGTCGAAGCTGATCCCCCTGACCGTGCCCCTGGTTCGATCCGGTGGCCAGCTCATCCTGATGAAGGGCGCCCGCGTCGAGGACGAGATGGAGAAGGCCCGAAAGGTCATCCTCCGAAAGCGTCTCGCCGATGTCGAGGTGCTCGAGCTCGGAGTCGGTGTTGTCGAGGAGACCACGCGCGTCTTCCGGGCTACAGTTGACTGACGCTGCGGCTCGGGCCGGCTCGACCGGCCACCAGTGGCTCCGCGTTCCACGTGAAACACCGAACCGGGGAAGAGGCACTCGTTGAGTTCATCGACCGATTACGACGCGTCGACACCGCTCGCCCGTGAGATCGCTGATCTGAACCGTCGTCGCCGTGCGATCGCGACGCAGCAGTTCCCGCTGCCGCCGAAGACGCGTGTCTTCACGGTGTCGAACCAGAAGGGTGGCGTCGGCAAGACCACCACCACGGTCAACCTCGCCGCTGCGTTGGCGCACGGCGGAGCGCGCGTGCTGGTGATCGACCTCGACCCGCAGGGCAACGCGTCCACGGCGCTCGGTGTCAACCACCAGGCCGAGGTCCCGAGCATCTACGACGTGATCGTCGACGAGGCGCCGATCGCCGACACGGTCCAGCGCTCCCCCGAGTCGGACACGCTCTGGTGCGTACCGGCCACGATCCACCTCGCCGGCGCCGAGATCGAACTGGTGTCGCTCGTCGCTCGCGAACAGCGCCTGCGGACCGCACTGGACCAGTACCTCGAGTCGCTGGACGAGCCGTACCACTACGTGTTCATCGACTGCCCGCCGTCGCTCGGGCTGCTCACGATCAACGCCTTCGTCGCAGCGCGCGAGGTCCTGATCCCGATCCAGTGCGAGTACTACGCGCTCGAAGGGTTGAGTCAGCTGCTCCGGAACATCGAGCTCATCGAGCGGCACCTGAACCCGAACCTCGCCGTGTCGACCATCCTCCTGACGATGTACGACAGCCGGACGAACCTCTCCAACCAGGTCGCAGCAGACGTGCGGGAGCACTTCGGCGAGCAGGTGCTCGAGGCCGTGATCCCCCGATCCGTCCGCGTCAGCGAAGCCCCGAGCTACGGGCAGAGCGTCGTTGCGTACGACGTCAACTCAACCGGCTCGCTCTCCTACCTGGAGGCGGCAGCCGAGATCGCAGCACGAGGAGCGCAGCACTGATGGCACCGAAGCGAACTGGACTCGGACGGGGCATCGGCGCCCTCATCCCGACGGCGTCGGAGCAGCAGGACCGTCCCGTCGACGTCTTCTTCCCGACCGGCGGATCGCCGGCGTCCGCGCCGCTCGTCGACGGTGCAACCGCAGAGGAGCTCGTCGCGGTTCCCGGCGCGCGTCTGGCGAACCTGAACCCCCTCGACGTCGTGCCGAACGCGCAGCAGCCGCGCAAGGAGTTCCGCGAAGAGGAACTGCAGGAACTCGTCCACTCGATTCGTGAGATCGGTGTCCTGCAGCCCATCGTCGTGCGCCCGATCGCCGGCGCCGCTGGGACGGAGCCGCAGTACGAGCTGATCATGGGTGAGCGCCGACTTCGCGCCACCAAGGAGCTCGGGCTGAGCACCATCCCGGCCATCGTCAAGGACACGCCTGACGATGCGATGCTCCGCGACGCGCTGCTCGAGAACCTCCACCGTGCAAACCTCAACCCGCTCGAAGAGGCTTCGGCGTACCAGCAACTCCTGGCGGACTTCGGGATCACGCAGGAGCAGCTCGCCCAGCGGATCGGCCGTTCGCGTCCGCAGATCACCAACACCATTCGTCTCCTGCGACTCCCCTCCCCCGTTCAGCGGCGCGTGGCAGCTGGCGTGCTCTCGGCCGGACACGCACGTGCGATCCTCGCTGCGCCTGACGCCGAGGCCATGGAGTACCTCGCCGAGAAGATCGTCAACGAGGACCTGTCCGTCCGGGCCGCCGAGTCGATCGCGCAGCAGCTCGCGGCGAAGACTCCGATGAAGCCCAAGGCGGAGCCGTCCAAGCGGCAGGTGCACTTCAACGACCTGGCGGAGCGGCTCGGGGATCGGCTGAACACGCGGGTCAAGATCGCTGTCGGGGCGCGGAAGAGCTCGGTGACGATCGACTTCGCGAACGGGGATGACCTCAACCGGATCCTCGGGGAGCTCGGTATCGAGGACGTCGCGGGCTGACGTTCGGCCGTCTTCTGCCGCGGAGGTCATTGTGCGGCGCTGTGCGGCCGCCTGCGGGCTCGACGGCGTGGTCGGGTCCGCGGGTCTGACGGCGGGTCTACTGGGCCCGGAGTGAGCCTGCTGTGACCTCTCGCGCACCCCGTTGTTCAGGGCCTGATTGTGCAGGCAGCGTTTCACGTGGAACATCGAGTCGAAGCGCCAAGGGTGGTTCGTGTCGGCCAGCAGACGCCGTTCTGTCCGATCGTGGCGCCGTGCTCGCGCCTACCGGAGCCGTCAGACCGAGCGATCTGGCCCCTGCACGGAGCGGCCAGGAGCGGCCAGGCGTCGAAACCAGTGGCCCGCGTGTCCCCGCCGTGGCGGTCATCCGGGCCATCTGCTTGCGGTGGGGCGGTCGAGCGGCTCCGGCGCGTCTCGGATCCGGCCTTGTGCCGAGAGGTCGAGACCGGCGTCTTGCGCGCGGGCTTGGGGGAATGTTCCACGTGGAACGGGTGGATCAGGCCCGAGGTTTCACGTGGAACACGGCACGAAGCTTCCACAGCCCCACGGCAGCGAACACGGGCTTCAGCAGGATCATCTCTCCGAACCGGTAGTCATCGGCAGCCGCGAGCCGCCCAACGAGCTCTGGTCGCTGACGCGCGAGGTAGACACGCGCCTTCTCAGCGTGCAGTCCGTTCGATGCGAAGGCGACCCAGTCAGCGGACTCGATCCACGGCAGCGCATTGCGCACGTTCTCCCACGTCGAGCGACTTTCCAACTCAGTCGCGATCGGACCGTCCCACCCGAGAGAGCTCTCGATGTAGTCGCGGAGGAGCACAGCCTCCGCGACGGTCCCGCGCACGGCTCCCCCACTGCAGAGGATCCAAGCGGGAGCGCCGGCCGCGCGAGCCGAGCGTGCTGTGCGGACAGCGATCCGAGCCCGCCACCGATTCACGACGTTGATGCGATGACGCCGATTGCCGAACCCCAGGACGACGACGAGCCCAGTGGAGCCCTTCGTCTGTCGTGGAAGCCGTCCTGCCCGACGAGCGGCCCGCCAATGCACGGCTTTGCCCACGGCCAGTGTCCCGAGGCCCACGGCCGCCAGGACGACGGCAAGGGATGTTCCACGTGGAACGTGTCGGCACCCCACGATCGCGGTGTCAGGCCCGGTGGTCGCGGATCGCCTGCTCCGCGAGCTCGGCGTAGGTCCATCCCAGGTCGAAGCCAGACGCGGACAGGGCCTGCGGCACGAGAGAGGTCTCGGTGAGCCCGGGAAGGACGTTCGCCTCGAGGAACCAGGGTGTCCCAGCGGCGTCGACGATGAGGTCGACGCGCGAGATGTGTCGCAGACCGAGCGCCTCATGGGCTGCCACAGCGGCGGCGGACGCAGCAGCTGCGAACTCCTCGGACAGGCGGGCCGGCGTGTAGAAGGTGGTCTCGCCGGCGTTGTACCGCGCCTCGAACCCGTAGATACCGCTGCGCGGGACGATCTCGACGGCGGAGAGCGCCACCGGACCGTCGCCGGTGTCGATGATGCCGACCGCCACCTCGGTCCCACGGATGAGCTGCTCGACCACGACGTCGTCGCAGTACGTGTACGCGGTGACCATCGCGCGGGGCAGGTCGTTCACGTCGTCGACGAGGGTGACGCCCTGGGCGCTGCCGCCTCGGGCCGGCTTGACGGCGAGTGGGACCGGGTGCTCGACAGCGATGCTCTCGAGGACGCCGACCGCGCCGAGCTCCCGGAAGACGTCGTGCGAGAGCGTGACCGAGCGAGGGGTCCGGACGCCCGCCCGCGCGACCAGCGCCGACGCGGTGGGCTTGTCCCATGCCAGCCGGGCCGACGTCGAACGTGAGCCGACGAACGGGATGTCCAGCGCCTCCAGGATGCCCCGCAGGGCGCCGTCCTCACCGGAGGCGCCGTGCAGAGCCGGCCACACGACGTCCGGGCGGCTCTCCCGCAGGGTCGGCAGCAACGAAGCGTCTGCGTCGCGGAGGTCCACCTGCCAGCCGTACCCGGTCAGCGAGTCGGCCACACGGCGACCGGACCGCAGGGAGACGTCACGCTCGTGCGAGATCCCTCCCGCGACGACGACGACGTGACGGCGGGTGAGCTCGGCCATGCGGATGGACCTCCGGTACTGCGGGTGGAACGGTGAAAAATGCTGATCAGGAGATGTTCGGCGGCGGAGCGCTCACCGACGATGCCGGTCGGACGACCGCGTTGGGCCGCGTCGCGGACCCGAAGGTCTCGACCAGCTCGAGCTCGTCGTTGACGACGTTCGCGAGCCGCTTCACGCCGATGCGGATCTGCTCCGGCGTCGGGTAGCAGAACGACAGGCGGATGTGACCGCCGCCGCGTCCGTCGGCGTAGAAGGCCGTCCCCGGGGTGTAGGCGACGAGCTCCTTGACCGCCCGCGGCAGCATCCCCTTGGAGTCGAGCGACTCGGGCAGGGTCAGCCAGACGAAGAACCCACCGTTCGGCTTCGTCCAGGACAGGTCCGGCAGGAACTCCCCCAGCGCGGACAGCATGGCGTCACGACGCTCGGCGTAGAGGCCCCGGAAGGTGTCGACCTGACCCTTCCAGTCCGCGGCGTCGAGGTAGGCGTTCACGACGTACTGGCCGAAGGAGTTCGGCGCGAGGACGGCCGACTCGTTGGCGAGGACGAGCTTCTCGCGGATGGCGTGGGGTGCGAGGGCCCAGCCGACGCGGAAGCCCGGCGCGAGCGTCTTGGAGAACGAGCCGAGGTAGACCACGCCCTCTTCGTCGATCGATCGGATCGCCTGCGGCGCCGGCTCGTCGAACCAGAGGAGGCCGTAGGGGTTGTCCTCGAGCACGAGGATGTTGTTCGACCGGCAGATGTCGAGGATCTCGATGCGACGCTCGCGGCTGAGGGTCACACCGGCGGGGTTGTGGAAGTTCGGGATCGTGTAGAGGAACTTGATCCGCTTGCCCTGGGTCCGAAGGTTCGCGATCGCTTCGCGCAGCGCTTCGGGGACGAGACCGTTCTCGTCGGTGGTGACGTGCACGGTCTCGGCCTGGTACGACCGGAAGACCCCGATCGCGCCGACGTAGGACGGCGACTCGGCGAGCACGACGTCACCCGGGTCGATGAAGAGTCGGGTGACGAGGTCCAGCGCGTGCTGCGACCCGGTGGTGACGACGACGTCCTCGGCGCTGGCACGGATGCCCTCGAGGCTCATCACGTCGACGATGTGCTCGCGCAGGGACCGCAGGCCCTGTCCCCCGCCGTACTGGAGCGCCATGGCGGCGTCCTCGGCCATGACACGGTCGAGGGAGCCCGTGACGAGCTCACGCGGCAGCGCGGAGACGTACGGCATGCCGCCGGCGAGCGAGACCACCTCGGGCCGCGACGCGACGGCGAACAGGGCTCGGACCTCGGAGGCGCTCAACCCGGCGGTGCGCTGGGCGTAGGAGTCGTACCAGGGGTCGAGGCTGTTGCCGTTCGTCATCTTGGCTCCGTTCCAGCGGGACCTGCCCGCCACTCACATTCCCGCCACACTACGACATCGACCCCGGAAACCCGGGCCCCGCGACGGGGCCGATCCTGAACCAGTGGCCCGGGGGACGCGAGCGGCCCCGCACCCGGTGGGGTGCGGGGCCGCTCGGTGGGGCAGGTGCCTACGCGAGGAACTCTGCGAGGTCGGCCTCGAGTGCCGGCTTCGGCTTCGCGCCGATGACGGTCTTGACGACCTCGCCGCCCTTGAAGACCTTCATCGCCGGGATCGAGGTGATCTGGTAGTTCATGGCCGACTGGGGGTTGTCGTCCACGTTGAGCTTCACGATCTCGATCTTGCCAGCGTGCTCTTCGGCGATCTGGTCGAGGATCGGCGAGACCGCGCGACACGGGCCGCACCACTCGGCCCAGAAGTCGACGAGGATCGTCTTGTCGGACTTGAGGACCTCGTCCGAGAAGGTGGCGTCGGTGACTGCCTTGGCGTTGGACATGTGTGCTCCTTCGAGAAGTCGATCAGTGGGTGCAACGCCCGGGGCGCTGCGGTATTCCGTGGATCAGGCGTGGGCGGCTTCGACGTCGACCGTGACGGGCGACTCCGGGGTGACGCCCTCGGCGGGGCCGGTCAGTGCGTCGTCGAGCTCGGCGAGGTACTTCTCCGCGTCGAGCGCCGCGACGGTGCCGGAGCCGGCAGCCGTGATCGCCTGGCGGTAGGTCGGGTCGATGACGTCACCGGCGGCGAACACGCCGGGCAGGTTCGTCTTCGAGGAGCGACCCTGGACCGCGATCGTGCCCTCGGGAGCGATGTCGATCTGGCCGTGGATCAGGTGCGTGCGCGGGTCGTTGCCGATCGCGATGAAGAGGCCGTCGAGGGCCAGCTCGCTCTCGGTGCCGTCCACCGTGTCGCGCAGCGTGACGCCGGTCACCGCGGAGTCACCCGTGATGCCGGTGACCTCCTTGTTCCACGCGAACTCGATCTTCGGGTCGTTCATCGCCCGGTCCTGCATGATCTTCGACGCGCGCAGGGTGTCCTTGCGGTGGATGACCGTCACCTTGTCGGCGAAGCGGGTGAGGAACGTCGCCTCTTCCATCGCGGAGTCGCCACCGCCGACGACGGCGATGTTCTTCTGGCGGAAGAAGAAGCCGTCGCAGGTTGCGCACCAGCTGACGCCGTGGCCGGACAGCCGCTCTTCGTCGGCGAGGCCGAGGTGGCGGTACGCCGAGCCGGTCGCGTAGATGACCGCGAGGGCCTCGTACGTCTCGCCGGAGCCGACCGTGACCTTTTTGACGTCACCGGTGAGGTCGACCGACACGGCGTCGTCGTACAGGACCTCGGCGCCGAACTTCTCGGCCTGTTCCTGCATCTTGATCATGAGGTCCGGGCCCTGGATCCCCTCGGGGAAGCCCGGGAAGTTCTCGACCTCGGTCGTCTTCGTGAGCTCGCCGCCGGTCTCGACGCTGGAGGCGACGATCAGGGGCTTGAGCTCCGCGCGTGCCGCGTAGATGCCGGCGGTGAACCCGGCCGGGCCGGAACCGATGATGATGAGCTGGCGCATGCCTCGCTGCCCTTCCGTAGATAGCTGACCGGGTCAACACATGCTACCGGCGTGGCATTCCGCATCACCCGGGAGCGCGTCAGCGACCGAGCCGCTTCCGCAGGATGTCGACGGCGCCCCTGATCTCGCCGTTCTTCGCGACGACGAGCGCCCCGAAGTAGACGAGCACCATCACGGCGCCGGTGAGGGCGATGGTGATCAGTGCGCCGGAGACGTCGGACATCGCGAACCCGTCGGCCGAGAAGCCGCCGAAGAAGTTGACGACGACGAGCCCCACGACGCCGGAGATGAGCGCGGCGATGACGAACTGCACGTGCGACCGGGTGACGATCGGCCCCTCGATGCCGTTCAGACGCTTGCGGACGAGGACGAGCGCGATGATCGTCTGCACGGTCCCCGCGACGGTCGTGCACACCGCGATCGAGACGCCGATCACGTTGCCGGGGAAGGTCGCGACGGCGAGGGCGCCGATGACGAAGAGCACCGACTGGACGCACTGCATCAGGAACGGCGTCCGGTGGTCGTGCAGGGCCCAGAACACCCGCTGGATGATGAAGAGCATGCTGAACAGCACGAGACCCGGCATGTAGGCCCACAGGACCTCGGCCATCGCCTGGGTGTGGTCGAACCGGTTCTCCCAGATCCGGGCGAACGGCATCGCGAGCACGATGAGCGCGACGCTCGCGAACACGGTGAACAGGCCGACGATCCGCAGCGAGAGCGAGAGGTTCCGGCGCACTGCTCCGAGGTCGCCGCGTTCGGCGTCGTGGCTCATCCGCGTGAAGTACGCCGTCGCGATGGAGACCGCGATGATCGAGTGCGGGAGCATGAACAGCAGCCACGTCGTGCCGAGGGTGGCGATGCCGGCGCCCCCGGCGAGCGATGCGACGCGGGACTGCACGATGCCGGCGAGCTGCGTCACGAGGATCATCGCGAAGAGCCACCCGGCGGCCGTCCCGGTGGAGCGCAGCCCCACCCCGCGCCAGCGGAAGTCCGGTCGGAAGGTCAGTCCGGCACGCCGCCAGAAGAACGGCAGGAAGGCGGCCTGCGCGAACACGCCCAGGGACGCGCTACCGGCGAGGACGGCGATCTTGATCGCCGTCCACCCCTCTGTGGAGGAGTTGACGTCGCGACCGCCGAACAGCGCGATGAAGACGATCAGTCCAGCGATCGCGATGACGTTGTTGAGCAGCGGCGCCCAGGTGAAGGGCCCGAACACCTGCTTCGCGTTGAGGACCTCGCCGAGGAGCGAGTACATCGCGTAGAAGAGGATCTGCGGCAGGCACCAGAACGCGAAGGCGACGGCGAGGTCGGTCTGCGCGTCGGTGAAGCCCTTGCTGTCGCCGGACGCCTGCTGGCTGTACACGGAGACGAGGAACGGTGCGAGGAGCGTCGCGACGATCGCGATGACGACGAACACCGACCCGCCGAGCGTCACGATCTTGTTGACGTAGGCCACGCCGCCGTCGGTGTGCTGCTTCATCGAGCGGACGATCTGCGGGATGAGCACGGCGGACAGCAGGCCGCCGGCGATGAGCGCGTAGATGTTGTTCGGCAGCTGGTTCGAGATGCCGAAGGCGTTCGCGGCGTCGGAGCCGGTGTTGCCGATCGCGAAGGCGAGGACGAACGTCTTCGCGAAGCCGAGGATGCGCGACAGCATGGTGCCGGCGGCGAGCATCGCACTGGCACGGCCGAGACTGCGCTCGGCGGCCGGCTCCGCGTCGACGGACGGCTCGGGCTGGGTGGCGCTGATGGTCGGCTCCTCGGGGTCGGCTGTCGGTGCGTCGCGCACCGCGGTGTCGGACTGGAGGAACGGTGCACGCCCGTCGTGCGGCGATGCGGCGGGAACGGGGTCCCCACCGACCACCGGCTGGACCTCGAGCAGCCGGTTCGGGTCCTCGTCGTCGTCCTCGTCGCCGTCGCCGTTCCGGCGACGGCGACGCTTCCGGATGCTCCGGAAGATGCCGAACCCGAAGATCGCGACGAGCGCCGCTGCCGCGGCCGCGGTGATCACGGTCTCCCACTGCGCCTGGACGTTCAGCTCGACGGTGGCCGGGGTCGCGATCTTCACCCCGGTCGGACTCGTGAGGGAGAGGGTCAGGTTGACCTTGCCGTTCGCGACCGACTGGACCGGCACCGTCGTGCGGGTGGAGGAGTCCGGCTGGATCTTCACCTCGATGTCGTTCCGCACCACCCGCAGCGCGGAGTTGGACGGCTGCACGGACAACAGCACCGTGACCGGGAAGTCGGAGCGGTTCCGGATCGAGATCGGCAGCGAGGACCGGTCGCCGAGCAGGGTGAGGCTGCTCGAGTCGGGGATGCTGATCTGCGAGGTCTTGCCCGCCCAGTTCGCGACCTGGGCGTCGACGGCGGTCGCGAGGCCGTCCGTGTCGATGCGCCAGGCGTTCGAGGCCAGGGCGAGCAGCCGGAGTCGGGCGGGCGCGGTCAGGTCGGTCGGGGTGTCCAGCGCGGACGCGAACCCGGCGAGGTCCTGTTCGCCGTCCACCAGTCGCTGCAGCTGGTCGATGCGAGCGTCGCCGTTCGTCCCGGCGGACAGCGTGAGGGAGCCGGCCGTCGCGGAGGCCGCGGTGGAGAGGTCCGCCGGGGCGACCCAGGCGGTGTCCTCGATTGCGTCGAGGGCCTGGCTCAGCCGCGCGGAGTTCGTCGGCCAGTCGCGACCGAGGGTGAGCAGGATCGGTGCCTCGGCCGTGCCCGCCCGGGCGGAGGTCGCGAGCGTCGCGGTGAGCTCGGACATGGCCGTCGACCACTCCTGCTGGCTCGACGCGGTCGCCGCGGTGCGGAGCAGGGCGGACATCGACTGGTCGGACACGAGGACGTGTTGCCCGGCGATCTGCTCGGACGCGGCGATCGTCGTGTCCGCGCCGGCCGACGTGTTGCCGCTCGACACGATCGTCGTCTTCGAGCCGGCCTTCGCGAGCGCCGGCAGGTCCGCCGCGGTGACGGTGCCGTCGGACGGCCAGGCGATCCCGTCCATCGAGTAGGGGAAGTCGAGCAGGGAATCGGTGGTGGGCAGCGTCGCGGGTGCCTCGTCGTCCGTCCCGGGGTCCGCGGTGGCGTCGTCGGTCGGTGACGTCGAGGCGGAGGGGTCGGCCGTCGGGCTCTGCGGATCCGACGTCGGGGTCGGGGTCGGGGTGGACGCGCCGGGGAAGTTCTGCTGCTTGATCTCCTGGTCGAGGGAGATCGGCGAGAGGACCCCGTCGGCTCCCGCCTGCCGGAGGCCGGTGACGTCGGCGTCGGCGTACGGGAGCGCGAAGGTCTCGTTGCGGAGTGACTCGAGCCGGTCCAGCCACGCGGTCGCCGACGACGGTGCGTTCTCACCGAGGATCCGGATGGACGCGATGATCCGCGGGTCGATCGCGACGGCGACGTTGTGGTCCTCGGCCGCGTCGAGCTGCTGGGTGAGCGTGCCGTCGACGGCGGTCGCTGAGGCCAGGACGCCGGCCGTCAGGACGCCCTGGTTCGTCGCCGGGACGGTGATGGGCATCGCGACCGAGACGCTCACCGGCGTCTGGTCCGTCTCGGGGTACCAGGTGATCGCGGACCGCGCCACGGCGTAGGTGTCACCGGCCGTGTACTCGGCGGCGATGCGTCGGGCACCGAACGACGAGTACCCGCCGAGGGCGACGTTGCCCGAGACGATCTTCACCGAGCCGAGCGTGACGGATCGGTGTGCCGGGACCGCCGGGACGTCCACGGAGTCCATCGGGGCGCCGAGGTAACCGGTCGTGCTGGTGTCGGCGAGCCAGTCGGAGAGGACGTCGCGTGTGCTCACGGAGCGGAAGATGTCGAGCTCCGCGGTGCCGGCGGGGACGTCCGCGTTGGTGTCGTTCGTGACCGTGACGGAGAGCTCGAGGTCCTCGTCGCGCTGGACGATCCCGCGGTTCGCCGGCGCGATCGTGATCGTCGTCCGGCCCTGCTCGGCAGCCGCGGGGTGTGCGGTGTGCGTCGTGGTCGTGGAGGCCGTCGTGGCGAGAGCACCGTCGGCCGCAGCGGGCGCGACGACGAGGCCGAGCGCGACGAGGGCCGACGCGGCGGCGGCGAGCGTGGTGCGGAAGATCTGCATGCGGGAGGGGCCACGGGGTCGGTTCGGGCCGTCCACGAGTGTATGAGGCCCGACCATGAACGCTCCCGTGCGCGCGCACGTTGTGGAGAACTCAGGCCTGCGATCTGGGAGGATGAGGACCGTCATGCAGTCCGTTGCCCAGGCCGTCGAGCGACTCGACGCACTCGCCGCCACCGAGCCCGTCGCCATCCTCGCTCGGGCCTTCGCCGACGCCGGACACGAACTGGCCCTCGTCGGTGGGCCCGTCCGCGACGCCTTCCTCGGGCGTGCGGTCACCGACCTCGACTTCACCACCGACGCCCGTCCGGACGACATCCTGCGGATCGTCGGACCGATCGCGAGCAACACCTGGGACGTCGGTCGGCAGTTCGGCACCATCGCCGCGCGGGTGGCCGGCGAGCAGGTCGAGATCACCACGTACCGCAGCGACGTCTACGACGGCGAGACCCGCAAGCCCGAGGTCGCGTTCGGCGACACCATCGAGGACGACCTGCTCCGCCGCGACTTCACCGTCAACGCGATGGCGCTCCGGTTGCCCGCGCGGGAGCTCGTCGACGTGCACGGCGGCGTCGAGGACCTCCTCGCCGAGCGCCTGCACACGCCCCAGGCCGCCCGGGTCTCCTTCCGCGACGACCCCCTGCGGATGATGCGCGCCGCCCGGTTCACCGCGCAGCTCGGCTTCACGGTCTCGGACGAGGTGCGCGAGGCCATGACGGACCTGGTCGACTCGATCGACATCGTCTCCGCCGAGCGGGTCCGCGACGAACTGGTCAAGCTCCTGAACACGGACGAACCGGTGGACGGCGTGCGGCTGCTCGTCGACACCGGGCTGGCCGAGCGGTTCCTCCCCGAACTGCCGGCGATGCGGCTCGAGATCGACGAGCACCACCACCACAAGGACGTCTACGAGCACTCCCTCACGGTCCTGACGCAGGCGATCGGCTACGAGGCCGAGCGGCACCCCGGCGACGCCCCCGACACCGTGCTCCGACTCGCAGCGCTCCTGCACGACATCGGGAAGCCCGCGACCCGCAAGCTCGAGCCCGGCGGCGCCGTGAGCTTCCACCACCACGACCTCGTCGGCTCGAAGCTCGCGAAGAAGCGGCTCCGTGCCCTGCGCTTCGACAACGACACCATCGCCGCCGTCAGCCGCCTGATCGAGCTGCACCTCCGCTTCTTCGGCTACACGGACGGCGCGTGGACCGACTCCGCCGTCCGTCGCTACGTCCGGGACGCCGGCGACCAGCTCGAACGCCTGCACGAGCTCACCCGCTCCGACGTCACCACCCGGAACCGCCGCAAGGCCGACCGGCTCGCCTTCGCGTACGACGACCTCGAGGACCGGATCCGGGAACTCTCCGAGCAGGAGAAGCTCGACTCGATCCGGCCGGACCTCTCCGGCGACGACATCATGCGCATCCTCGACATCCCGCCGGGGCGTGCCGTGGGCGAGGCCTACCGCTTCCTCCTCGAGGTGCGGATGGACGAGGGCCCCCTCGGGTCCGACGATGCCGAAGCGCGTCTGCGCGACTGGTGGGCCGCCCGCGACGCGACCGCCTGACGGACGCGATCGGTTCTGCACAGCCGGTGGCGCGCCTCCAGGCCGTCCGCTAAGCTTGCCGGGTTGTCCGCACGCACTCTGCGTGGCAGGACACATGCATCAACCCTCCTGCCCCGAGAACTGCTCGGGGCCGCTGAGACCAGAGGAGGTGGGTTCCGCATGCACCAGTACGAACTGATGGCGATCCTCGACCCCGAGATCGACGAGCGCACCGTCGCTCCCAGCCTGGACAAGTTCCTCGCTGTGATCCGCAACGACGGTGGCACCGTCGACAACGTGGACGTCTGGGGCCGTCGTCGTCTCGCCTACGAGATCGCGAAGAAGTCCGAGGGCATCTACGCCGTCGTGGACTTCACGTCCACCCCCGAGGCCGCCAAGGAGCTGGACCGTCAGCTCGGCCTCTCCGAGGCCGTGCTCCGCACGAAGGTCCTCCGCGCCGAAGAGGGCATCGCGCAGGTCGCCGCCCAGAAGCAGCGCGACGAGGCCCGCGCGGCCCGCAAGGCCGCCAACGCAACCGCGACCGCGAGCGCCGAGTAACCCGTGGCCGGCGAAACCGTCATCACGGTGGTGGGCAACCTCACCGCGGACCCGGAGCTGCGGTACACGCAGAACGGGCTCGCCGTGGCGAACTTCACCATCGCGTCGACTCCTCGCACGTTCGACCGTCAGGCGAACGAGTGGAAGGACGGCGACGCGCTGTTCCTCCGTGCGAGCGTCTGGCGCGAGTTCGCCGAGCACGTGGCGGGCTCGCTGACGAAGGGCTCGCGCGTCATCGCGCAGGGTCGTCTCCGTCAGCGCTCGTACCAGGACCGTGAGGGCCAGCAGCGCACGAGCATCGAGCTCGAGGTCGACGAGATCGGCCCGTCGCTCCGCTACGCGACCGCGCAGATCACCCGTGCTGCGGGTGGCTCCGGCGGCGGTCGTGGCCAGGTCGGTGGCGGCAACGCCCCGGCGGGCAACGGCGGCAACGGCGGCGGCTGGAACAACAACGGCGGCGGTCAGTCGGACGCGCCCTGGTCCCCCCAGGGTGGCCAGCAGGGCGGCAACGCACAGTCGAACGACGTGTGGAGCACCCCGGGCGGCACGTACGACGATGAGACCCCGTTCTGATCCTCCGCGGTTCAACGGACACAACTTCCACTTCTTAAGGACAAACAATGGCTGGAAAGAGCACCGGCGATCGCCGGAAGCCTCGCGGTAAGGGCGGCAAGAACGCCGCTCCCGCGAAGTCGATCAAGGTCGGCGTCATCGACTACAAGGACGTCGCGACCCTTCGCAAGTTCATCTCGGAGCGTGGCAAGATCCGCGCCCGTCGCATCACCGGCGTCTCCGTCCAGGAGCAGCGCCTCATCGCCCGTGCCGTGAAGAACGCCCGTGAGATGGCGCTCCTCCCCTACGCCGGCTCCGGCCGCTGATCGGAGGTCGACACATGTCGAAGCTCATCCTCACCCACGAGGTCTCCGGCCTCGGTTCCGCCGGTGACGTCGTCGACGTCAAGAACGGCTACGCCCGCAACTACCTGATCCCGCAGGGCTTCGCTGTCGCGTGGTCCAAGGGCGGCGAGAAGCAGGTCGAGTCGATCCGTGCGGCACGTGCCGCTCGCGAGCTCGCCACCATCGAAGAGGCACAGGACCTCAAGATGAAGCTCGAGAACGCGACCATCAAGCTGACCGTCAAGGCCGGCAAGGACGGTCGTCTGTTCGGCTCCGTCCGTCCGGGCGACGTCGCTGACGCCGTCCAGGCGCAGGGCGTCGGCTCGCTCGACAAGCGCAAGGTCGAGGTCCCCGCGACCATCAAGACCGTCGGTGACCACGAGGCCACCGTGCGTCTGCGCGAGGACATCACTGCCGTGATCTCGCTCCAGGTCGTCGCCGCCAAGTAACACTGGCTGCGGTCTTCCGCTCACGACGGGCGGGTCTCCTCCGGGAGGCCCGCCCGTCGTCGCGTTCCGGGGTCGTCGGTGGCGGTTCCGACCCAGGAGGCGCGGCTCGTCCCGCGCTGACCGGTTACTTCTCAGACAGGGTCGCGCTTGCTGGGAACGGCTTGGGAAAGTTGTCCTCAGGTTTCCGTTTGTCAACTGTTTTTACACAGGCGAAACGGTCGGATCGGCAACCTTCAATGCGTACTTGAACCCCACTTCTCCACACATGGTGTGGAACACGAAACCCCAGGTCAAGCTGTCGAAAGTGTGTTCCCCAGCACACTTGTCCACACCCCTGTCCACAGTTGTCCACACAGCATCCCGGCGTGTTCCGCAGGCTCTCCACAGAGTTATCCACAGCGCCGTTTGCTGGGGATAACTCTGTCCCCGTAGCTTGGCCCAGCGACTCGGCGATGTCGGTCGCCCGGGGTAGAACAGGGACGGTCGGTTCGTCACGGCCGCCGTCGGCGGACCCGTCGCAGCCACTGGACGAGCCGTCACTGAACAAGAGGAGCAAGTGTGTCGATCGCGCATCTCGAACCCGCGCCGCAGGACTACGCGGATCGTGGTGGCGCGGAACGCACTCCCCCGCACGACATGCTCGCCGAGCAGTCGACGATCGGCGGCATGCTCCTGTCGAAGGACGCCGTGGCCGACGTCATCGAGACCGCACGTGGCGTGGACTTCTACATCCCCAAGCACGAGGTCATCTTCGACGCGATCCTGTCCCTCTACTCGCACGGTGAGCCGACCGACGTCATCGCCGTCACAGACGAGCTGACGAAGACCGGCCTGCTGTCCCGCGCCGGCGGCGCTGAGTACCTGCACAGCGTGACGAGCATGGTGCCCACCGCAGCGAACGCCGGGTACTACGCGGCGATCGTGGCGGAGAAGGCCGTGCTGCGCCGCCTGGTCGACGCGGGCACCCGCATCGTGCAGATGGGCTACGCGTCCGAGGGTGAGGTCACCGACCTCGTGAACAGCGCCCAGGCCGAGGTCTACAACGTCGCCGGTGGTGTCCAGACCGAGGACTACGTCCCCCTCACCGACGCCATCTCCGCCGCCCTCGACGAGATCGAGGCCGCGAAGGGGCGCGACGGGCAGATGACCGGTGTCCCGACCGGCTTCGCCCAGCTCGACGGCCTCACCAACGGCTTCCACCCCGGCCAGCTCATCATCATCGCCGCCCGCCCGGCCCTCGGGAAGTCGACGCTCGCGCTCGACCTCTGCCGCGCGGCCGCCATCAAGCACAACGAGACCGCCGCGTTCTTCTCGCTCGAGATGGGTCGCGCCGAGATCGCGATGCGTCTGCTCTCCGCCGAGTCCAGCGTGCCCCTGCAGAACATGCGCAAGGGCACCGTCGACTCCCGCGACTGGACGACGATCGCGCAGACCCGTGGGCGGATCAACGACGCGCCGTTCTTCATCGACGACTCCCCCAACATGACGCTCGTCGAGATCCGGGCGAAGTGCCGGCGCCTCAAGCAGCAGCACAACCTCCGCATGGTCGTCATCGACTACCTGCAGCTCATGACCTCCGGCAAGAAGGTCGAGTCCCGCCAGCAAGAGGTCTCCGAGTTCTCGCGTGCGCTGAAGCTCATGGCGAAGGAGCTCCAGGTCCCCGTCGTCGCACTGTCGCAGCTGAACCGTGGTCCCGAGCAGCGTGCCGACAAGAAGCCCCAGATCTCCGACCTGCGTGAGTCCGGGTCGATCGAGCAGGACGCCGACATGGTCATCCTGCTGCACCGCGAGTCGGCGTACGAGAAGGACAACCCGCGGCAGGGTGAGGCGGACCTCATCGTGGCGAAGCACCGCAACGGGCCGACTGACACGATCACGGTGGCGTTCCACGGGATGTTCTCGAGGTTCGTGGACATGCCGCAGTAGGGCCTTCTTGTCGCTGCGCTTACAACTTGTGTCCTCCGCACACAACTTGTCGCCATGCGCGCGGGCGGGGGCGACGGTCCGTCGCTCACCCCGGGACCCGGGAGCGCGCGCGAAGCGTCCGCATGACGCACCTCCGCCGAGAAGGATCGCGGACCACCTATCTGAGACAAGAGCTCCCGACAGGTCGCGCTAGCAGGCACCTCAGCAACGAACCGCCCTCGCCTACGGCAAGTACCTCCGCATCCTCGGCGTCGCCGAGTCCGGTCGACGACCGGCTAGCGGACAGGATGATTGTGCGATCTCGCTTCCTGGCGCTGGCTAAGTTCGTCTCATGAAGAGGTCGAATTTCTGGCGACGGGCGAGCGTTGCAACGGCCTCCCTTGTGCTGGGTTTGATTTGCGTACTGACGCCGGTACGGACTGTGACTACGACGCACGGGTTCCCGACCTGGATCATCGGCATCGTCCTTCTAATCGGCGGCGTGGGCCTGTGGGCCGACGCGCTGATCGGCCGATCACGAGATCGCGATTGAGTCGCTCGATTGCCTACGTCACGGCTCGCTGCTCAGGGTCTGTCAGCTTCCGAGCTTGGCGTCGCTTTCGTGGGTCGGATGTCTCTGTCTATCACCGCCAGCGCCGCCCGCACCGTCTCGGTAGCCGATCGGACGCATGCACATCCGGCCTAGGACGCTCACGCTTCTGATCGTTCTCGCGGCTTGCGGAGTTGGCCTCTTCGTAGTGCCCCCGGGGGTGCCAACAAAGAATTCTCGGGGCAGTACTCATCGTCGTGGCGTGCGCGGTGCTGATCGTCTCCGGGCGAGCTGGCCGGTCGGACCGCTGACCGCGGACCGCTGATTCATCGACTGTCCGCTGGCCGATCCCTATCAGAGACGCTGATGGGTAGCGACGGCTCTTGCGAGATCGGTCGCGGCCGTACTCTGACCTCCTCGCGTACTACGGTTTGAACGTGCCCGCGTTCTCCACCGACGACATCCTCGGCAACAGGCTGGACTTTGAGATTGCCCGCGACGGATTCGTCCGCAGGCTGCGAGACGATGCTGCGTTGCGCAATGCCGAGACGTGGCTTCGGCGCGAGGGCTATCGGGTCATCGAGCTGGACGCCGGGGCTTGGCAAGAAGGCAAGCAGATGCACATCGCCTTCGCGACGGCCCTTCAGTTCCCCAGCCACTTCGGGAAGAACCTGGACGCGCTCAACGACTGCATGTCAGACGTAGCCGAGGCGGACTACGGGTGGGATGCGACCGAGACAGGCCTCGTCCTGATCCTCTCCGGCTTCGAGCGTTTCACTCAGCGACTCCCACGGATAGCCGACGATGTGCAGCACATTCTGAGGAGGCAGGGACGCTACGCAGCACTCTTCGGGAACCGGCTCCTCACGATCTTGTCCTGAAGAGGATCCGCTGCCGGGCTGGTCGGGCGATGCAATTCGATCCGAGTGACTGTTGTTCTAGTCGGTGGCTTTGCTGGCGGCGATGGCGGTGAAGACGCTGACGATCAAGAAGGCGATCGCGACCAGGATCGCAACGATGCCTTGTGCGTTGCCGTTGAGCAGGACTGCTCCGCCCAACCAACCGAGCCCTACAGCGACCACGGCGACGGCGGCTGCCCAGACAGCAACGGCGATGTTGCCGTGTGCCTGGTGACGGAGACGGGTCGCGTTTCGAATGTTCGCGATGGTCGAGATGACGGCGCTGATGGTGAGGATGAGGAACGCCACGATGACCACGTCGGAGGCGCGCGTGGCGAGCTCGAAGTACGCCAGGAACACGGCAATAACCGCCGCACCGATCAGCGGGCGGATCGGATGCGTCGGTGTTGTGGTCTGAGCGTCGGTGACGGCCATCGGGGTTCCTTTGTCGGCGATAGGTGTGTGGAAATGCTACTGGCGGATCAGGGGGCGACAGCGACTCATCGCCCCCTGATCAGTCTCAGTAGTTCGTCGTGAACGCCTTCGAGGAGTTCACGTGGAGCGACATGTAGAGATCCTCCGACTGATGCCCGGTGTTCCCGACATAGTGCGCGTGGGCGGTCGCCACCGCATCCTTTGAGCCGTCCTGCTTCTTACGCTTGATGGCGAGGGACTTGCTGTCGACGGACCCCCAGAACGCGTTGACGTAGAGCGAGCTGCTCGGTGCCGAGTCGATCTGCGCGCCGCCGGTATAGCGCTCGTACGTGGCCTTGAAGGATAGCTCGTAGCTTGCGGTCTGGAGGTAAACGGTGCAACCAGACATCACCACGTAGCCGCCGCCGTTCGACTCCTTGCAACCCTTGATGGCGCGCGGCGCGATCGATCCCGATGCCGCCGGCGCCGCTTGCTCGGTCCCGGAAACGCTGATCGAGCCATCAGCGAAGGTCGAAACGACCTCATCTGCGGTAGCAGTCGTGATGGTGCGCGACGACACCGGGATCGCTCCGGACTTCGCAGAGTCGAGAGTCTGACCGTGCGAGAGCTTGTCGACGAGGGCGTCCTGGGTCGTGGTGGGGACGCCGTACTCGGTCAGGAAGCTCCGTGTGTACGCCTCATCGTCGCTGGTGGCCGCGTGAGCAGGAACGGCGAGGGTCACACTGAGGCATGCTGCGGCTGCGACAGCAGTTGCGAATGTTGCGACTCGGCGGGTTCGGGTGCTGTTCATGATTGTGGTCTCCTTCGTCATCGAGCTCACCAGCCCGTCGTCCATGCCTTGTCGCCGCCGACCTTGACGTACATCGTCCCCGTGTAACTGCCCGCGGATCCGCTGAACTGAGTCGAGCCGCGCGCGTACGCAGGCCCAGCAGAAGTCTCGGTCTTGCGCTGGATGGAAATCTTCGGCGTCGCCGCCTGACCACCACGAGCGAACTGATACGGCGTCGTGATCTCGTTGATGGTGTCGCCGGTCCCGGAGACCAGCGTGTAGGTGAGGTGCATCCCGACCGTCAGAACACCGTCGGAGGCCTCCGCGGCGCAGTCGTGGTAGGTCGTGCTGTAGTGCGACGTGGTCTTCTTCGCGCAGTTCCCGACCGCCTTGGTCGAGAACCCACCGGAGGTCGAAGTCGTCGGCCGCTCGACCGTGGTGACGGAGATTGAGCCGTCTGGGAACGTTGTGATCGTCTTCAGCTCGTTCGCCGTGCCCACCTCCCGCGAACCGACCGGGCTTGCTCCACGCATGGAGTCCAAGAGCGTTCCGCCGTCGTACTTCTGCTGAAGGGCCTCGGCGGTGGCGGTGCTGACGCCGTTGTCGGTGAAGAACTCCTCGAGCGTCGCGGGTTCCCCTGCAGACGCGGTCGCGCTCATCGTGGTTCCGAAGATAAGTGGCGCGGCGACAGCGACCGCCGCAACGACACCCAGCCCGACCCGATGCCTGATTGGTACTAGCAAACTGCCCCCTTGTTCGATCGACCGAAGTTGTCGATGGAACGACCTTGGCTTCCGCTCAGGCTGTCGCGGGAGTCGGCCAAAAAGAGGACTGGTGCACTACGCAACATTCAGGAATCGTGGCGAGATTGCATCTGGTCGTGCCACCGAATCCGGCTCACACCGCCTCCAGTTCGATGACCACCTTGAAATCCCAGGTCAGCGGCCCGCTCCGACCGTGGCGTAAGCGCGTCGCTGACGGGCGAGCGGATACTCCGGGCGATCGTTACGCGGCTGTAATTGTGCGCGCGCACAGCAAAGCCCCCCAAATCTGTGGAGATGAATAGGGTGCTGCACTGGCCAGACAGTGGCAGCCGCATGGGCTACGAGCAATCGGGACTGCTGCAGAGGATCGTCAGGCGGACAGTCGGACAGCGACCTCATCGGGGGTCAGGTCATAACCGGTCGCACCCGCTCCAGACCAGTTGACGCCGGCAAGGAGGCCGTCCCGTTGCAGCCCCGGAAGCCAACGAGACGCAAAGTGCTCGCGCGAGATCTCCAACGGCCGGAATCCCTCGTACGCGCGAACAGTACGGATGATGCGCTCGGCACGCGATCGTCGCGACCAGAAGGGCATCACTCGTCGGCCGCTCGATCCCATCGGAGCGGCGACACCGCCATCGTCCTCGATCACCCAGACCGGGCCTTCGCTTCCGAGTTCGTCAAAGAACGCTTGTGCCTGTGCTGCGCTCGTGCTCACACGGAGAACCTAGCTCGACAACCGTCGCACACGCGGATCGGTCGGTGACGTAGTTCGACTACGTGCCGAACAGACCAAGAGAGGCTGCGACTGCCAGACCACACCCGGCGAGTACCGCCACCGCGCCCCCGACGACCGCGGCCAACCGTTCACCCTTATTCATCCCCATGTCCCGAGCCTAGAAGTGTCCGATAGCCGATCGGTTCGCGGGGCAAGCAGTCTGGCGATTTTGGACGTCGCCTACGTGGGACTGAGGGCGAGCTAGCATCTCGTCGTGGCTGAAGCGATCCTCCTCGCGGCGAGCGTCGTGATCCTGGTGGGGACCGTCGCGCTCTTCCTATGGCGTGTGCGGAATCCAACGTGGGTGCGTGACGCACGGCTCACTCAGAACGCCAGTCCCGTGATCAGCCTGGTGATGCTCGTTCTCGGTGCACTCCTAGTCGCGCTCGTCTTCGCGTTCGGGATCGGCTTCATCGCCACGGGACGCAGCCTCATCGGATGGGCAATGATCTGTGCTGCTGGGAGCGGGCTCGCTCATGTGAGCGTCACCGTCTGGATCCGACGGCAGCCGCTTCCGTAGATGTGTCCAGCGCCGTGGGTCCGGAAGGATCGGTTGACGGACACGTTGGTTCTGCTCCTCACGGCGCTCCCGTTTCTGCTGACGGGCGACGCGCGGCCCCAGCGTGATCAGAATCGTTCGGGCAACGGCAACGGCAACGGCAACGGCAACGGCGACGGCGACGGCGACGGCGGTCGCAGCGAGCAGCGGTGGCCAAGGCATGAGCGCGTGGATGCCGCCAGGACCGCCAGCACGATCAGGGCCGCCGTACGCGAGCCGATGGTTCACGCCATCCAGATCCCGTACCGACGCATCATTGCCCCATAGCTGACTCGGCACTCACTACTGGGTTGGGGGATTCTGGTTTCGAGGGAGTTCCTCGGTCCTGGCTCGGAGCGTCTCGATGGTGCTGACGTGGTTGACGAGCCGGGTGATGAGGGGTTTGAACTCGCCCGTCACGGACCGGGTCCAGGCGGCGGGGTTCTCCCGTTGTTTAGGGGGGGAGTGGTTTCCACCCCACACCGCCATCGACGAGGGGGAGAGGCCAGACGGCGTGGAGGAGTTCGTTGCGGGTGTGAGCGTCCGTACGGGCGGCTGCGACCTCTGATCGGAGAGCGTGAATGAGCTTCGGAGGTGCTGACCGTCGAGCGGGTATGCCCGCTCGTGCGATCTGGTCGAGCTCGTCGAGGACAGCGCCAGCGGGACGTCCGGCCCACGTACTCTGCGGGTCGGTTCCGACGGTCGAGAGCAGCCCGTGAAGTTTGCTCTCCACGAGTGCGGACAGGAGCGCGACGCGGGCGATCGCTGCGGCGAACTCGTCGGGGATGGGGCCGCCGAACATCGTGTCTGGGACACCCCACCGATCGGCTCCTGTGTTCATGGGGTCACCTTGCCACGCCTCGTAGGAGCTCGGTGGCTCACGCGTCATGGTGGACAGTTGTAAGACAGGGCAGACGCGGCACCCGAGTGCGAAGCGGACGGCGTCCTCGGCAACTACAGCAGCGCTGGTGCCGGTGTCCGGTAGTCGATCGGTTTCCGGAACGCGATCACGACACGAGCGAAGCTGCTCACACCGGGGCTTGTCGACGTCGCTGCGCCGCGACGAAGTGCTGGGCGATCGGCACGAGATGCAAACATCCTCTGCCGGCCGCTTGGTTCGTCGCGGTCTCCGACTAGATTCAGATGGTGTCCGACTCCTCCTCGCCGTACGGAGACCGCCGTCCAGCGCCGCCCAACAAGGGTCAGGCTGCGCCATGGCGTGGCGTCGCACTGAGTCTGCTCGTCATCGCACTCGTCTTGTTCCTCGGCGCGGCCGTCGCGGTCGTGGTCGCAGTTGCCCGAATATGGATAACGCTCTCGCAAGATACGGGCCTGGACATTGCCGTAGGGCTGATCATCATCGTGTTCGTGGCGTTGGTCCTCTCTGGTTACGCCACAGCGACCGCAGCCAATAGAAGGCGTCACAACTGACGCTTAGCGGATCGCGCTGGTCGGACTGATTACGCCGAGCACGCCGCCGTAGCCGGTGACTCAACGAACCACCGGGCCCGAGTGGCTCAGCCCGGTAGGACGTCACCACTCGAACGCTACCGGCGCAGCATGACGTTCGGTAGCCGATCGCTCAGCGAGCGACTAGAGGCTGATGAACTCCGTCGCCCACGCGACGATCACGCCCACGCCGGCGAACACTGCCACAAGGGCTCCGACGATGACCGTGAGCTGCTGGTCCTTGTTCATCCCCATGCTCGGAGCATATGAGATCCGCCCGCTGCAGCGGTCCTTGGCCGTCTCGACGGCCGATCGGCTCACGAGACGGATCGGGGCGGCTTTTGCGCGCTCAAGACGAGGTGTACTGCCTGTCGCGCTTCGTCAGGAACAAGCCGTTCCTCGTCGAGTGACGTTGCGGCGATCCAGCTCGGGTCGTACTCGTTACCTGCCGACGCACGGCGCAGCTCAGGTCCTCCGAGCGACACCTCCGTGGAGGTCACTCGCACCGCAAAGTAGGCGGCGGGCACGTCGCCGTCCACGGGAACGTCGAGCAGATCGCCCACGTCGCCTTCGAGCCCGGTCTCTTTGCGGAGTTCACGGAAGCAGGCCTCGCGCAGGTTCTCGCCCTCTTCGACGCCGCCTCCGGGGAGCACGCAGTAGCTCCGACCGTCCTTGCGTCTCTTGATCACCAGCACCTGCTCATCGAGCACGACGACTGCGGCTGATCGAATACGCATGATCTCAGTTCACCATCCACCACCTCGGTCCGGCAGGCGTCACGACGTCCGATCGGCCTCTGAGCGCTGGTAGCGTCCAGAGATGGCGCAAGCGATCGGCGGTCCGGCTCGATCGAAGATCCGCGAGCTGCTCGCGATCCCGGCGCCGGAGTCGATCCACCCGACGGCGGTCCGCCGTTCGCCGCTCTGCCACGAGGGCTCGGTGTGGAGCGAGCGCATCGAGCTCGACACCCTCGACGGCGACACGATCCCGTGCCTCCTCCTCACGCCGGATGATCCCGCCGGCGTGGACGTCATCGCCGTTCACCAACACGCGGGGGCGTTCACTGTCGGCAAGAGCGAGCCGGCGGGGCTGACGGGCGACCCGGCACTCGCCTACGGTGCAGCGCTCGCGAGTGCCGGAGCGCGAGTGATCCTGCCGGACCTCGTCGGATTCGAGGAGCGACGACGCGACTGGACCGACGACCCCGCCGCGGACGAACGGCTCGACGCATTGTTCCGGGTGTCGAACGGCAGCAGTCTGCAGGCGAAGCACACGCGCGACATCGCCACGGTGACGAGCTGGATGCAGGACACGGGTGCGGTCGGCACCGAGCTCGGGATCATCGGGCACTCGCTCGGCGGTCAGGTCGCGCTGTTCTCCCTCGCAGTCGACCCCCGCCTGACGCGGGGCGTCGTGAGCTGCGGCATCGGGACGCTGGCCTCGTTCGAGTCGGAACGCATTCGCCACAATCCCGCGTGGTTCGTTCCGGGGCTCACCGCGGCCGGCGACGTTCCGCTCGTCGCCTCCGCCGTCGATCAGTCCGTCTTCGTCGCCGCCGGACATGACGACGGCCTCTTCCCGCTCCACGGCGTGCAGCAGGTCCTCGAAGCGTTCCGGCCAGGCATCCTGACCACCGAGGTGTTCAACGGCGGACACGCGATGCCGGCGTACGTCCTGGACGCAGCCGTCCGGCATCTGCTCCGAGAGCGGAACGCAGACTGACCTCCTCGCCCGTCCGGTCGTCGATCGACCGGCCCTCCGTCACGCCCCGATCTGCACGACCCCGATCGCGGACAGCACGAACGCCACGATCGCCGCGCTCGACCGGACCACGTCGATCCGCTCCCACCGCACCACGACCCGCTTCCAGTCCGCCGGCGGGTCGAGCGGATCCCAGTCGTTGACCCCGATGTTGATCGGGACCGTACCGAGGAACGACGCGAGGACGAACACCCCGAGCGCCACTGCGGCTGCCACTCGCCACCTGAGACCGTCGCCCGCGCCGGCGACGACCAGGACGGCGACCGTGGCGAGCACTGCCGGCACCATCAGCATCGGCACGACGACCTTGAGCGACTTGACGAGCGCGATCCGCGTGCGGAGGTGGGCATCGTCCGGCAGGGAGGCCATCGCGGGTTGGACGCCCCACCGCACGATGAACTCCTCACCGGCGAGGAGACCGACGAGGACGAGCTGCACGACCAGGACCACGTTCACGGACCACAGCCTCGTCCGAGCCACTCACACCACGCTGACGTGGCGCTCACACAGGTTCGACAGAACCGTCATCGGTGCCTGGGAGCCGCGACGGCGCGCATTCGACCACGAAACGGAACAGGAGCGGCCCCGCTGCCTGCGGGGTCGCTCCTGTTGACCGTGGCTCTTACGACTGCGCGACGCAGACCTGCTTGACGCTCGTGACGTGGCCCGTCGAAGCGCCGATCTGGAACGTGTACGTGTGGTACCCGGAGTTGTAGCTGTACGAACCGCTCTTCGTGACCACGCGGATCAGGTTCGTTCCGGCCGAATTGCGGTCTGGTGAACCGAAGATGTGGACTTCACCCGTGCTCGTCCAGTTCAACTGGGCGGTCTTGTTCCCGCACCCGATGGTCAGGAGTGACCCGATCTTCTCGGCGTGTGCCGGACCTCCGGTGAACAGGGTGGCGGTGACGAAGGCCACGGCGACCAGCAGGAGAGCGCCGAATCGCTTTCGACCGGTAAAGGTCGACGTCGTTTCTCGGGAGATTTGGCTGGTGATGTTCATGTTGCCTCATTCACTTCCGCTCGCGGATTCCCCGAAATGCCTTCGGGATCCCGTTCGGACGCTAACACCGGCGAGATGCGGTCAACAGTCCGCTGTTCGGCGGACTGCAATTCCTGGAGCATTGCGTATAGGGTCTCCGCCACAGGCGCAGCAGTCGTGCAACAACGCTGTGACAGTGCCGACTACCCATCCAGGGCAAACCACGTTCCTCGGGCACGCTGGAGCGGCACCGCTGACGATCGGGGGGACCGTGCAACAACGCTGTGACCAGTGCCGACTGCCCATCCAAGGCGAACCGGTCCGGACGGCCACACGGACGCTGTGCGACGCGTGCGGGACGACCTTCCTCGGGCTAGCTGCCGGAACGATGGCCGGCAACGGCGACGTCGGGCAGTCGATCGCGACGGCCGGCTGGTTCGAGCGACTGCGCCGACGCAAGCTGGACTGAGCACCGCGACCGAGGTCACCGGACCGCTGCGAGCACCGCCGCCTCGTCGGCCGCCCCGAGCCCCGCCCGCCGCGGCCGCTCCAGCCCGCGATCCCGCTCGTCGTCGAGCACCCCAGCGAGGGTCTCCGTCAGCGGACGACTCCGACCCCCGGCATCGCGGAACGCCCGCGCAGACCGGTGCATCAGCGCCGCATCGGAGTGCGGAAGCCACAGCGGCAACGACCTCGGCCCCGCCCAGTACTGCACGTCGTGGGTGAGCAGCACGTCGTCCTCGACCTCGACGAGCTCGCCGTCGAACCCCGTGGCGTCGACGACCAGGCGGAAGAAGTCCCGCATCGGCACGACCTCGCCGACGGCGTTGACGACCCCGGTCTGGCCCGTTCGCCAAGCACGTCCGACCCACGCGGCCAGGTCCGCGACGTCGATGACCTGCACGGAACGCCCTTCCGACGTGGGGACCAGCACCGGCCCGGGTCGGCTGAGTCGGGCGGGCCAGTACCCGAACCGGTCGCTCGGGTCGCCCGGGCCGACGATGAGGCCGGGTCGGGCGACCAGGAGCCGCGACCCGAGTCGGTCGGCGCTGCTCCGCTCGGCGGCGACCTTGGCGTCCGCGTACTGCGTCAGGTCGACGGGTTCGACGACCTCGGCGGTCTCGTCCGCGCCCGGTTCGTCGTTCCGGGCGTAGACCGAGGTGGTCGAGACGAGCGTCCAGTGCGCGGCGGAGTCTGCGAGCGCGTCGAGCGCGGGACGGACGAGAGTTCGACCACCTCGTCCCACGCGCCACGCACGGGTTCGTAGGCACCGTCCGCACGACGATCGGTGCGGACGAGTCGGGCGCCGTCCGGGACGTCACCCGTCGCACCGCGTGCGAGGCAGGTGACCGCGACGCCGTCCTCGAGGAGGTCCCGGACGATCGCACGTCCGAGCCATCCGGTCCCACCCAGCACCAGTGCCCGCATGGACCCATTCAACCGTGGTCGACCCCGAGCGTCCGGCTCGTCCACCCCGCCAGCGCGGCGGTCGCCGTCCTGGAGATCGTGGCGTCGGGGAGCATGCTCGTGAAGCCGTGGAAGGCTCCTGGCCACACGTGGAGCTCGGCGTCGACGCCCGCTGCCCAGAGTCCGCTCGCGAAGGCCACGGTCTCGTCGCGGAAGACCTCGGCGCTGCCGCAGTCGATGTAGGTGCGCGGGAGTCCGGCGAGGTCCGTCGCCCGAGCGGGAGCGGCGTACACGGACACGTCGTCGGTGGCGCGTCGGCTGCCGAGGTAGGCGTCCCAGCCGAACCGGGTCAGCTGGCGGTCGGCGACCCCGACACCGTCGATCTGCACGGTGGAGACGGTCTCGTCGCGGTCGTCGAGCATCGGCGACACGAGGATCTGGGCCAGCAGCGACGGCCCGCGTCGGTCGCGGGCGAGCAGGGCCGTGCCCGCTGCGAGGCCACCCCCGGCGCTCTGCCCGGCGATGACGATGCGGTCCGGGTCGATGCCGAGCTCCTCGGCGTGCTCGGACACCCACACGAGCCCGGCGTAGCAGTCCTCGACCGGGAACGGGTCCGGGTACTCGGGCGCGAGGCGGTAGTCCACGCTGACGAGCACGACGTCGTGGACCAGCAGCCAGTCGTCGTAGGAGTCGAGGTTCCCGAGGTGGTGGCCGAACACCATGCCGCCCCCGTGGATCGTGTACACCCCCGTGGTCGCGCCGGTGCGACCGATGCGCTGGATCACCGCGAGGTCGATCGGGTCGCCGCGGTGACCGGGGACGGTGATGCGTCGACGCTCGTACCCGCGGGCGTGCAGCCGTGCATCGAGTTCGGCCTCGGTGACGTCGAGCTGCCGCATGTGCGGCAACACCTCGGGCGTGATGGTGACGGGACCGCGCGCTGCGAGGGCGTCGAGGAACGGCACGAGTTCGGGGTCGAACGGCGGGCGGGTGATGACTTCGGACACGGGTGCACTCCTTCGATGAAGAAGTGGCGACCCCCGTGAGCCGCGTGTGAGTACCCGGCAGCCGATGGGGCGCGGGCCTTTTCCCTCTGCGCCCGACGATAGCGCATCCTCGACGGGCGCCCACCCACGCCGATCAGGTCGGTCGGTGCTGTTCCGCGTACCGACGCGCACGACCGATCCGCCGTACCGAGAGCGGGATCGCCCAGGCGAGCACGACGACCATCGCGACCAGGAAGACCACGGGCAGCAGCCCCAGGTCGCCACGGACCGCGGACGACACGAACTGGAACGCGATGGCGACGTACAGCAGGCCCGTGAACACCAGCTGGAACTGCAGGGCGAGCGGGACGATCCGGGCGTACCGGACCGCTCCCGCGCGGTCGGCCTCGTCGAGGGGGAGCTCCTTGCCCCGCAGCACCACCTTCGCGTACCGCTGCAGGCGTCCGAGGTCCCGCCCACCGCTGTCGCGGAGCGCACGGTTCAGCGGGAGCGCCACGACGATCGCGGCCATCGCCGTCGCGGTGAAGGTCAACTGGCCCCCGAGCAGGACGACCTGGAGGAGCGCGCCGCCCCGGTCCGAGAAGGCCGCCAGGATCGTGACCCCGATCGTGCAGACCACCGCGGCGATGACGAAGGTCGTCGCGATCGAGCGCACCCCGCGTCGCACCAGCCCGGTGCCGGGGATGTCGTCGCCCTGGTCGGTGATGGGCGGCTCCGAACGCCGGAAGAGTGCTCCGAGCGGGCGGGCGACGGCGAGGAGCACCCCGGCCCCGATGACGAGCAGCACCGGCACCCAGAGGGGCGCCTGCGCCGACAGAGCCGTCAGCACGAAGACCACGGCGGCCACGACGTCGACGGCGGCGACGACCGCCGAGACCCGGAACAGGGAGCGCTGGCTCTCGGGGGACGAGCGGTGGTCGTAGTAGCCGGCCAAGGCCCCGACGAGGACCGGCCCCATGACGACGAGCGGCGTGCAGACGGCCGCGGCGATGAGCCACCCGTGCGCCGCGCTCCCGAGTTCGAGCGCCACGAGCAGCCCGCCGCCGAGGGACAGCGCCGTCGCGACGACGATCGTGGCGACGTACAGCAGGACCCGGATCACACCGTCGCCTCGGTCCCCCGGATCCGCCCGACGACGACGTCGACGATCCCCGCGAGCAACGCCGCCGCGACGAACCCGAGCGCCACGCCCAGTCCGAGCGGCAACCCCTGCGCGTAGTCGCCCTTCGAGCTCGCGAGCGCCGAGTAGAAGACGCTGCCGACGGCGGCGATCCCGATCGCGGACCCGACGCGCGCACCGACCTGGATGAGCCCGCCGGCCGAGCCGCCCTGCTCCACCGGCACCTCGGACAGCGTGAGCGTCTGGTTCGGCGAGATCGTCAGTCCGGAGCCGACACCGGCGACGAGGAGCGGTACGACGAGCCACCACCCGAGGTCGGACCGGTAGTGGTTCGCGACGACCCAGATGACCCCGCCGAGGCCGATCAGGACCAGTACGGTCCCGACGACGATGAGCTGTCGGCCGAACCGCGAGACGACGCGACCGCCGATGGTCGACGCGACCCCGGACCCGATCGCGAACGGCACGGACGACAGGCCGGCGAGCAGCGCGGAGTACCCGAGGCCCGACTGCAGGGCCAGCGTCAGGACGAAGAACAGCGGCGTGAACCCGGCGAAGTACAGCGTCGCGAGCCCGACACCGAGCGAGAACGACCGGCGGCGGAACAGCCCGAGGTCGATGACGGGCTCCTTGGACCGCGCGTACCGCCGTTCCCACAGCACGAAGAGTGCGCCGAGCACGACGGCGGCGACCACGAGCCACCACTTCGCCGTGCCCTTCCACTCCTGCGACTGCACGAACGGCAGCAGCAGGGCGACCACCGCGGCGCCGAGCAGGACGATCCCGACCGGGTCGAAGTCGTGCTTCCGGCCGCGTTCCACCCGGCTCGCCGCCGGCAGGTAGCGGAAGGCCAGGAGGATCGTGACGAGTCCCACGGGCAGGTTCACGAAGAAGACGAACCGCCAGCCGTTCTCGGTGCCGAAGGCCGTGATGAGCAGACCACCGACGAGGGGGCCGATCGCCGTGGCGATGCCGACCGTGGCGCCGAACAGCCCGAAGGCGGTGCCGCGCTCCTTCCCGCGGAACAGCTGCTGGATGAGCGCCGTCACCTGCGGTGTGAGCAGACCACCGGCGAGGCCCTGCACCAGCCGTGCGACCACCAGCACGATCCCGTTCGGGGCGAAGCCGCAGAGCGCGCTCGCGAGGGTGAACAGGCCGACCCCGATGACGAACATGCGCCGGCGGCCGGAGGCGTCGCCCAGTCGACCGCCGGGGACGAGCAGGAGTCCGAACGACAGTGCGTAGCCGGACAGGATCCACTGCACGGCCTCCGGAGTGGCCCCGGGGAGTCCGGACGAGATCGACTGCAGCGCGACGTTGACGATCGACACGTCGAGCAGGACGATGCCGCCGCCGAGCAGGCAGATGACGAGGGCCTTCCACCGGTTCGGGTCCGGCTGGTCACCGGATCCGGCGTCGGAGTGCTCGGATCGCTCGGGGGGCGCGGCGGTGGCCGCGTGGTGCGCATCGTGGTGCGCGACGGTGGGAGCCGCGTCGGGCTCGGCGGGGAGTCGGTGTTCGGGTGCCATGACGCTCTCACGCTAGGCCGCAGCGGAGTCGCTGGTCCGGCGAGCACGGATCTTGTCCACACCTTCAGGAGGCGCGGTGCGGGTCCGGTACGCCGGCTGGCAGCATGGCCTGGTGACGACCGATCCGGACCCCGCCCTCGTCCCCGAGCTCCTCGTCACCGACGTGGACGCGAGCATCGCCTTCTGGTCCGGCCTGTGCGGGTTCACCGTGGCCTACGCGCGTCCCGAGGAGCGGTTCGCCTACCTGACGCTCGGGTCGGCGCACGTCATGCTCGAGCAGGCCGGGGTCGGTCGGAACTGGCTCACTGGGCCGCTCGATCGACCACTCGGCCGCGGGATCAACCTGCAGATCGGTGTCCTGGACGCGGACGTCGTCGCGGCGTCGCTCCGTGCCGGCGGTGTGGAGCTCTTCATGCCGGCGGAGACGCGCTGGTACCGCGTGGGCGACGAGGAAGCCGGGGTGCGGCAGTTCCTGGTCACCGATCCCGACGGCTACCTGCTGCGCTTCCAGTCGTCCACGGGGCGTCGACCGGTCGCGCCGTAGCGCGACTCACGCGTCGTCGCGCAGTGACCGCACCATGCTCCGCAGTGCTCGGAGCGCCGCGCCCTGCTCGTCGGCCGACATCCCGCTGAGCATCCGGACCTCGACCCCGCGGACGGCTGCCGAGGCCTCGGCGAGACGCTCCCGCCCGAGCGGGGTGAGCTGGACCGGCAGCGCCTTGCCCACCGGTGCCTCCGACGCGCGCGACACCGAGCCGTCCCGTTCGAGCGCCTGCAGCAGGACGTTCATCGACTGCCGCGTCACGAACGCCCCGCGAGCGAGGTCGGAGTTCGACGACCCCGGACGCTGCGCGAGCAGCTCGAGACACGAGTAGTGCGTGACGGTCATGCCGAGCGGGCGCAGGACCGACTCCATCGCGGTGCGGAGCGCGCTCGCGGCCTCCTTGAGCAGGTACCCGAGGGACGTGTCCAGGTCGATGCCGTGTCCGTCTTGACGCATGTCAGTAGTCTGACATAGGTTCTTTCGTGTCAGATAACTGACACCAACGAAGGAGACCCCATGCCCGTCACCGGCCCCGACTTCATCTCGCTGCAGACCCGCGATCTCGATGCATCTCAGGCGTTCTACGAGCAGTACCTCGGCCTCGTCCGGTCGCAGGCGGGTCCGCCGCACGCGGTGGTCTTCGAGACCACGCCGATCGCGTTCGCCCTGCGCGACCTCGTGCCCGGCACCGACCTCGACGCCGTGGCACAGCCGGGCATCGGCGCGGCGATCTGGCTGCACGCGACCGACGTCCAGGCGATCCACGACGCCTTGGTCGCCGACGGCCACCGGATCGTGTCCGCGCCGATCGACGGCCCGTTCGGTCGGACCTTCACCTTCGCCGACCCGGACGGGTACCAGGTGACGTTGCACGACCGCGCCTGACGCCCTGGCACGGGCGGACCGGACGGTCTACGGTGTCGCCATGAGCGATGACGCCGGGGACGAGCAGCTGTGGCGGTCGATCGTCGGGCGGCCGGCGCTCTGGATGGCCGTGGCGTGGACTGCCCTGGGTGTGGTGTGGCTCGTGTTCGCCGCGGTCGAGGGCGGTGACGACGCGTGGCGGTGGATCATCGGTGCGGTCTGGATCGCGCTCGGTGTCGGCCGGATCGCCGTCGCGGTCTGGGACCGGCGGCACCGCCGTGGGCGGTACGCCGGGCGCTGACCCGGCGGCGCGGCTCGTGTCACTCGTCGTCGGGGGTGGTCCGGCGACGGGCGACCAGCAGGACGGCGACGAGCGCGGCGGCGACGACGACCGCGATCCCGCCGAGGACCCACGGCGTCGCCCCGGGCCCGGACGACCCGGCCGTGGCGCTGGTCGCACCGGCACCGGCACCGGCTGTGGCGCTCGGCGTCGGGGTGCCCGCGCTCGGGGTCTCCGTCGGTCCCGTCGCCGTCGGAGTCGGAGTCGAGGTCGGCGCTCCGGTCGACGTGAACCGGTAGCTCCCCGAGATCGGGTGTCCGTCCACCGAGACGCTCCGCCAGGTCACCGTGTACGAGCCGGCAGCCGTGAGGTCGGCGGCCGTGCGCAGCGTGCTGCCGTCGACGTCGACACTCCGCGCGCCGACCTCGGCGCCGTCCGGGCCGGTCACGCTGACGACGATCCCGGACTCGAGCCCGGCCAGCGGCGGCTCGGAGAACGTGAGGGCAACCTGGTCGAGGTCACCTCCGACCGTCGCGTCCGCAGCGGGTGCGGTCGAGGCGAGGACGTCGTGGGCGGACGCGGGGGCCGCCGTGACGAGGACGAACGCCAGGGCGACGGCCGACGCGGCGGTGGCGAGCAGGGCACGGAAGGGCACGGTCCATTGTCGCCGATCCTGACCGGACGCACAGGACGTCGGCCCGGACGACGGACTCCGCGACGGCTCAGTCCATCGCGTCGTCGTAGACCCCGATCAGCCGGTCGAGGAAGGTCTGCACCGTCGCACGCTCCGCGAGGTCCAGGTCGTCGACGATGCCCTCGATGCCCTCGATGAGCGGCAGCACGAGGTCGTACGCACGGTCCGAAGACTGCTCCGCCGCCGTGACGACGAGCTTGCGCCCGTCGCTCGGGTGCCGTTCCCGTCGGACGTGCCCGGCGCCCTCGAGCCGGTTCAGGACGAGCGTCATCGCGGCGGTCGAGATCTCGAGCCGACGGGCGAGCTCGGTCGGGGTGGCCGGCCCGGTCGCGATGAGGTGGTCCATCGCCTCGAGCCCCGCGGCGTCGACCGACAGCGCCGCGGCGAGGTGCCGCTCGAAGCGCTGCTGCCGCACACTGACCTGCTGCACGCGGGACCGGATGTCGTCGTCGGGGAGCGATCGCCCGTCGCGTCGCGCCGTCGCCCGGTCGTGGCGGTCCTGCCGGTCGTCGGGGCGGTCGGTCGCTGGGTGCTGGTCGTCGTTCGGCACGTCCACCATGGTAGTCGTGTACATTGCCAATCTCATTGGTAATCAACAACGTGAGGGACCATGACCGATCACACCCGCGGACGCGTGCTCATCTCCGGCGCGAGCATCGCCGGCCCGGCACTCGCCCACTGGCTCCACCGCTTCTCGTTCGAGACGGTCGTCGTCGAGCGGGCGCCGTCCCTCCGCACCGGCGGGCAGAACGTCGACGTGCGCGGAGCCGGGCGTGAGGTGGCGCGCCGGATGGGCATCGAGGACGACATCCGCGCTGCCACGACGGGCGAGGTCGGCACCCGGTTCATCGGTCCGAGCGGCCGGACGGTCGCGGCGTTCCCGGCGGGGACCTCGGACTCCGGCGGGGCCACCGCCGAGCTCGAGGTCCTGCGCGGTGACCTCGCGCGGCTCCTCGTCGACGGGACGTCCCACGCCACCGAGTACCGCTACGGCGACCGGATCACCCGCATCGACCAGGACGACGACGGCGTGACCGTGGGGTTCGAGCACGGCCCGGACGACCGGTTCGACCTGGTGGTCGCGGCGGACGGCATCGGATCGAGCACCCGTCGGCTGGTGTTCGGCGACGAGCCGGAGATCCGCTCGCTCGGGCTCGAGACGACGTACGGCACGATCCCCCGGACCGCGGCGGACGACGACTGGTGGCGCTGGTACAACGCACCGGGTGGCCGGTCGATCACCCTCCGCCCCGACCAGCACGGGACCATCCGGGCTGCGATGTCGGTCGTGACGGACCGGAAGCGGGAGCGAGCCGGCCCCGAGCGCGGCGACCTCGATGCGGTGCGCCGCCGCCTGCGCGCGGTGTTCGGCGACGCCGGGTGGGAGGCCGAGCGGGTCCTCGCGGGGTTCGACCACTCCGAGGACCTCTACTCCGAGGCGATCGGACAGGTCCACGCCCCGCGCTGGTCGGACGGCCGGGTGGTGCTCCTCGGGGACGCCGCGTACTGCGCCTCGCCGGTGAGCGGCATGGGCACGAGCCTCTCGCTCACCGGTGCCTACGTCCTCGCCGGGGAGCTCGCCGCCCACGTCCATCACCGCGACGCCCTGCGCGCGTACGAGCGCATCATGCGCCCGTACGTCGCGAAGGCGCAGCAGCTGCCGCCGGGCACGCCGCGGATCGCGAACCCGAGGTCCCGGCTCGGGATCGCGGCCTTCGGCACCGCCGTCCGCGTGGCGTCGCTGCCCCTCGTCGGGCGCCTCGGCGCCCGCTTCGCCACCCCACCGGCCGAGGCGATCGACCTGCCGAACTACGCGCACCTCGAGTGAGCCGGTGGCGGACGGGAGGCGCGGTGCGGGCCCGCCACGCGCCTCCCGTCCGTCCCGTCCTCCCGTCCCGCAGCGATGTGCGCTACGGTCCGGTCATGATCGTCTGGATCAACGGGACGCACGGCGTCGGCAAGACGACCACCAGCAGGCTGGTGCAGCCGCTCCTGCCGGACGCTCGCGTGCTCGATCCGGAGAAGGTCGGCGAGACCCTCATGGACGTCCGGCCCCCGCTGCCCGAGTCCGGCGACTTCCAGCACTGGGACCCCTGGCGACCGCTCGTCGTCGAGACCGCCCGGCAGGTCCTGGCCTTCGCGGGCGGCACGCTCGTGATGCCGCAGACGGTCCTCGTCGAGCGGTACTGGCGGGAGATCGCGGACGGGTTCGCGGCGCACGGGATCCCGGTCCGGCACTTCGTGCTGCACGCGGAAGAGGAGACCCTGCGGGACCGGATCCAGAACGACGCCGTGATGGGGCCGTCCACGTTCCGGTCCAGCCGCGTCGAGCCCTACGCCGAGGCGGCACGCACCTGGCTGCACGCCGCGGCCGAGGTCGTCGACACGACGGACACCTCGCCCGAGCAGGTGGCACGGAACATCGCCGACGCGGTGCTGCAGGTCGCACGGTGAGCGCCTTCGTGCAGCGGTCGCAGTGGTCGGTCGTGACGTCGGAACCGGCGGACGCGGCGGAGCTCGTCACGCGGATCCCCGACGTCCGACGGGCCACGGTCGAGGGCGCGCCCTCGGGGTTCTCGTTCGAGGAACGGCGACGTGGCTCCGAGCTGCTGTCCCTCGTGTCGATGGCGAGCACCGGTGTCGTCGAGGGAACGGTCGAGGCGGAGTCCGCGATGGTCCTCTTCTGGCTGAAGTCCGGCAGCGGTGCGGTCGACGGCGACGGGGTGCCCACCGGCCGTCCGGTCCTGTTCCGCCACGACCCGCAGCAGGTTCGGTGGGACGGGTTCCAGCTCGACCTCATCCGCATCGACCGGACCACGGTGGAGCAGGTCGCTGCCGAGCGCGGCGCCTGGCAGCCGGGCCCGATCGAGTTCCAGCCGCACCACATCCCCGAGGGGCCGACGCTCGCCGCCTGGTGGTTGATGGTGCGCGCGGTGGCGGCCGACGTGCTGCGCGGTCCGGAGGAGGTCACCGAGGAGCACGAGCGCGAACTGACCCGCTTCGCGGCGGGCGGCCTGCTCACGGCGATCCCGCACTGGCCGGTCGGGCAGGACCAGCCCCGCACGGCGGCGGCGGCACGGTTCGCCCGGGCTGAGGCGTACCTGCTCGAGCACGCGACCGAGCAGATCACCGTCGAGGACGTCGCGGCGGCCGCGGGCCTGAGCATCCGCGGGCTGCAGGACGCGTTCCGGCGCCACCACGGCATCACGCCGACCACCTACCTCCGGCGCATCCGACTGCTGCTCGCCCGGGAGGGCCTGGAGTCCGGGGACGACCGGAGCGTCGGGGACGTGGCGCGGGACTCGGGCTTCGCGCACCTCGGACGGTTCGCCGGCAGCTACCGCGACGAGTTCGGGGTGCTGCCCCGCGAGACCTGGCAGGCCGCGCGCCGCCGCTGATCCGCGCGCCGCCGCTGATCCGTGCGCCGCGCCGGTCAGGCCGCCAGCGGCTGGTCCCGCAGCGCCGGGCAGTGCTCCGGTGTCGGGTGCTCGGTGATCGCGATGACCTCGTCGAGCCGGTCCCGAGCGGCCTCGAGCTCGGCGAGCTGCGCCGTGATCCGGTCCCGCTCGGCGACGAGGAGCGCGAACGACTCCGGCGTCGCCACCCCCGCGTCCACGCACGGCAGCAGCTGCACGATCGTGCGGCTCGGCAGTCCGGCGGCGAAGAGCTGCTGGATGAGCTGGACCCGCTCGACGGCGGGCACGGCGTAGGAGCGCTGGCCGCTCGCCGTCCGTCCGGCCGGCAGCAGGCCCTGCTCCTCGTAGTACCGGAGCGACCGCACGCTCACGCCGGTCGCCGCAGCGAGGTCTCCGATGCGCACGATCTCCTCCTTGCACCTGACATCGATGTGAGGTCTTAGCGTAGCCGAGCCGCTGCGGGAGGTGCCCGCTCGGCAGGAGGAACACCATGGACATCGCTGGATCGGTCGCACTCGTCACGGGCTCGAACCGGGGCATCGGACGACGGTTCGTGCAGCAGCTGCTCAAGCGCGGCGCCGCCAAGGTCTACGCCACGGCCCGGCGCCCCGAACTGGTCGACATCGAGGGGGTCGAGGTGCTCCCGCTCGACATCACCGACCAGGCGTCCGTCGCGGCGGCAGCGGCTGCGGCGTCCGACGTGACCCTGCTCGTCAACAACGCCGGGATCACCACGCAGGGCTCGCTGCTCACGGACGACCTGACCGACGTGCGGCGTGAGATGGACACGCACTTCTGGGGCAACCTCGGGATGGTCCGGTCGTTCGCGCCGGTGATCGAACGCAACGGCGGGGGCGCGATCGTGAACGTCCTGTCGGCGCTGTCCTGGTTCGCGTACCCGGGCTCGGGCGGGTACGCCGCCGCCAAGGCCGCGGAGTGGAACATGACGAACGCCGTCCGCCTCGAGCTGACCGGCCGGGGCATCAGCGTCCAGGGGCTGCACCTCGGAGCCGCCGACACCGACATGATGGCCGGCTACGAGGGGCCGAAGGTCGACCCGGCCGAGGTCGCCCGGCTCTCCCTCGACGGTGTGGAGCGGGGCGCGGCGGAGGTCGTCGTGGACGACTGGAGCGCCGGGGTCAAGGCGTCGCTCGCCGAGGCGCCCGAGCGGTTCTACGCGCAGTTCGCGTGATGCGGCCAGCGTGACCCGGGGGCGGACGGGAGGGACGGTGCGGGCCCGCACCGCGCCTCCCGTCCGCCGCTCCGCACGGTCCGCGCGCTCGTCGCGTCCTCCGCGCTCGCCGCGTCAGGACCGCGCACGGGACCGGACCGACGGCGTCAGCGATCCGTCAGGACGCTGTCCGCACGGCCGCCCCCGCCGGATCGTGGAGTGGTGACCCTGACCGCGATCCTCCCGACGCTCCGCGCGTCCCTCCCCGACCCCGTGGACCCGACCCTCTGGCCCGCCCACACCGAACCCACGACCGGCGACGTCCTGGTCGCCGCCGTGTCGATGGTCCGGCTGGCCGAACTCGCCGGCACCCCGTGCGTGCACACCGCCGAGCAGGCACCGCCCCGCTACCGACCCCGCACGTGGACGCCGGGCGAGGTGAGCGTCGCCGTGGCGTCGGTGCTGCGCGTGCGGCGCCCCCGGACCGGTGTCGTCCTGCTCGAACTCGACGCGGTGCTCCCCCGGTTCGCCGTCCTCGACCAGGTGCGGCTCATCGGCCGGGTGAGCACGGCGGCCCCGACCGGGACGTACGTCCTCACCCCGTGCGCCGGCGCGGAGGACGGTCCCTTCCACCGGCTCCCGGCCCCGTTGCCCGCGGACGTCCGCGAGGGCGACCTGCTCTGCTTCCCCTGCGTGACCGCGATCCGGCACCGCGACGTCGTGGTGCCGGTCCGTGCCGAGGTCGTCCGGTGAGCGCCGTCTCCGACCTGCGCGCACGCGTGGTCGACGGCCCGCACGTGTGGGGCCGGTACTCCGTGCGTCCCGTCGACCGGACGATGTGGAGCACGAGGACCCTCGTCGTCTACCCGCCTGGTACGACCCGCCGCGAGCGTGCGGTACTCCGTGCGTGGTCGGCGTGGCCGGCCGTGGGGGCACTGCTGGCGATCGCCGTGATGGCCGCGCTCGCTCCCCGCGCCGCCCTCGGGACCGTCGCCGCCGTCGGGGTGTACGCGTGCGGTTTCCTGGTGCTCGGGCGGGCCGCTCGTCGACTCCGTCCCGGTGTCCGGACGTTGACGGTGACGACCTTCCACGGCACCGGGCGACCCGAGGTGCACGGGGACGTCCGGTTGCTCCGCGCCTCGCTCGACGCGTTGACCGTGCCGGAGCGGGCGCTCCGTGCCGGTGCGATCCGACCGGTGGACTTCGAGTCGATCTGGGCCGACGTCTGGGACGACCTGCCGAGCGGCCCGCGGTCCCGGGTCAGTCGCGCAGGAACGCCTCGAGCTGCCGGGCCACGAGGTCCGGTCGGGTGATGAACGGGTGGTGCCCCGTCGGGAGTTCGACCGACCGGGTGGCCCGTGCCGCGTGCTCCCGCTGGAGTGCGACGGTCGTCGAGCGGTCCTCGGCGCACACCACCGCGGTGGAGTCCACGCCGGCCCACCCCTCGGCGCTCGTCGGGGTGCCGAACGCGCGGACGTCCTGCGAGGTGACCCGGTCCCACGCCGCCCGCTGCGTCGCGGCGTCGGCGTCCTGCAGGAACCGGGCGCCGAACGACCGCGCGTCGTACCCGTCGACGACGATCCGCCCGTCGGCGTCCGGACGCACCGCGACGGGGTCCGGCTCGCCGGACATGATCGACCCCTGCGACGCCCCGACGGGCGGCAGGTAGCTCGACACGAGCAGCAGGTGCCGGACCGCGGGGTGCGGGCCCGCCTCGGCGATCACGGTCCCGCCGTAGGAGTGTCCGACGACGATGGCGTCGGGGACCTCGTCGAGGGCGCGGCGCAGTGCGGCGGCGTCCTCCTGCAGGCCGCCGCCGGTGTCGGTCTCGCCGCACGACGGCAGGGCCACGGCGCGGCTGACGATGCCGGTCCGTTCGCGCAGCAGGTCGCCGGTCGGAGCCCACCACCAGTCCCCGTCACGGACGAGGGCGCCGTGCACGAAGAGGACCGTCGGGCTCGTCACTCCATCACCATCGCGGACATGCGCGTCATCAGGCCGCGGGGGACGAAGCGGTGCGCACTCGCCAGCACGGCGTTGCGCGCGCCGGAGACGACCGTCGGTCCGCCGGCACGGGCGAACGCCCGCAGACCGACGCGTGCGACCTCCTCCGCCGACTGCCGACCGCCCTCGAGGAACGACCCGCCGCCCGCGGCGTCGAAGAAGCCCGTCGCGGTCGGTCCGGGGCACAGGGCGAGCACCCGCACGCCCTGCCCGCGCGTCTCCTGCCAGAGGGCCTCGGTGAAGGACAGGACGAACGCCTTCGTCGCGCCGTAGAGCGCCATGTGCGGGGTGGGCTGGAACGCCGCGGTCGAGGCCACGGTCATCACGCCGCCGACGCCGCGGGCGAGCATGCCGGGCAGGAACGCCCGCGTCAGCCGGACCAGCGCGGTCTCGTTGAGCGCGATCTGCTGCACGATGCCGTCCTCGGGCTGCTCGGCGAAGGTGCCGTGCCACCCGACCCCGGCGTTCGCGATCAGGACGTCGACGCGGGTGCCGTCGAGGGCCGTGATCACCTCGTCGACGCCGTCGGCCGTCGCCAGGTCGGCCGGGAGCACCCGCACGCGCACACCGTGGCGCGCGTGGATGCCCGAGGCGACGGCGTCGAGCTTGTCGGCGGACCGGGCGACCAGGACGAGGTCGGCGCCGCCCGCGGCGAGGCCCTCCGCCAGCGACTCGCCGATGCCGCCGCTCGCACCGGTCACGAGGGCCAGTCGGCCCCGGAACGGTTCGGGGTTCCGCGCCACGGCTCAGCCCGCCGTGCGGAGGAAGTCGGCGATCGGGGTGGAACCGGTGTTGAACCGGATCGTCCGGCCGATCGTCTCGTCGCCCTCGACCGCGTCGGCCACCACGTGCGCGACGTCGCCGCGCGGGACCTGCGTCGAGGAGCCGTCCCAGTCGACCGAACCCGTGGGCTCGTCGTCGGTGAGGGTGCTCGGCGCGACGACCGTCCAGCGGAGCCCCGAGTCGCGGAGGACGGCGTCGGCGATCATCTTCGACTGCGCGTACGCGAAGAAGTCGTCGTCCTGCGGCACCCCGTGGTCGAGGAGCGAGCCGGACCAGGAGACCATGACGTAGCGGTCGACGCCGGCCTTCGCGGCACCCTGCACGGACAGGATCGCCGCGTCGCGGTCGATCGCCCAGGTGCGGTCCGCCGATCCGCCGCCGGCACCGGCCGACCAGACCACGGCGTCGTGTCCGTGGATGAGCTCGGCGAAGTCGGTGAGGGTCTGCTGCTGGATGTCGGCGACGTGCGGCTGCCCGCCGTGGGCGCGGATCTCGTCGGCCTGGTCGGGGTCGCGGATGACCGAGGTGACGGTGTGGCCGCGGTCGGTGAGGATGCGGGTGGCGAGGAGTGCGACCTTGCCGTGGCCGCCGAGGACGATGACGTTGCTCATGCGTCGGACGCTACTCGCGGCGGCTCAGCGCGCGAGGTGCGCGAGGTGCGCACCAGCGGACGGGAGGCGCGGTGCGGGCCGGCACCGTCCCTCCCGTCCGGCGGTCCGTCGCGTCAGCCGACCCGCCGGCGCTGCACGAGGGTCGCGACGCCGAAGGCGGCCAGCAGGATGCCGACGCACCACGCGAGGGCCACCCACAGGTCCGCGTCGAGCGGCTGCCCGGCGAACAGCGCACGGATCGAGTCCACGATCGACGTCACCGGCTGGTGCTCCGCGAACCACCGGACCGGCCCGGGCATGGAGTCGGTCGGCACGAACGCCGAGCTGATGAAGGGCAGGAAGATCAGCGGGTAGGAGAACGCACTAGCGCCGTCCACCGACTTCGCCGAGAGCCCAGCGACGACCGCGATCCAGGTGAGCGCCAGCGTGAAGAGCACCAGGATGCCGAGCACCGCGAGCCACGCTCCGACGCCCGCGCTGCTGCGGAACCCCATGAGCAGGGCGACCCCGACGACCACGGTCACCGACACGGTGTTGGCGACGAGGGACGTGAGCACGTGCGCCCACAGCGACGCCGCGCGCACGATCGGCATCGACCGGAAGCGCTCGTCGATCCCCGCCTGCAGGTCGAGGAACAGCCGGTACGAGGTGTACGCCACCCCGGACGCCACCGTGATGAGGAGGATCCCCGGCAGCAGGTAGTCGATGTACGGCGTGCTCCCGGTGTCGATCGCGCCGCCGAAGACGTACACGAACAGCAGCAGGAAGGCGATCGGCATCACGGCGGTGGTGATGATCGTGTCCGGGCTCCGGAGCACGTGTCGCAGCGAGCGCCCGGTCAGGACGGCGGTGTCGTGGATCGGGTGGGCGGACATCAGGCCACCTCCTTCGTGGTGTCGGCCTTCGTGGTGTCGGCGTCGGGACGGTGTCCGATGACGGCGAGGAAGACGTCCTCGAGCGTGGGGCGCTTCTCGACGTACTCGACCGTCGCGGGCGGGAGGAGTCCCTGGAGTTCGGCGAGGGTGCCGTCGGCGATGATGCGGCCCTCGTGCAGGATGGCGATCCGGTCGGCGAGCTGCTCGGCCTCGTCCAGGTACTGCGTCGTGAGCAGGACCGTGGTGCCGCTCGCGGCGAGGGCGCGGACGGCGTCCCAGACCTCGATGCGGGCCTCGGGGTCGAGGCCGGTCGTCGGCTCGTCGAGGAAGACCACCGACGGGTCGCCGATCAGGCTCATCGCGATGTCGAGCCGGCGGCGCATCCCGCCCGAGTACGTCCCCGCGCGGCGGGACCCGGCATCCGTGAGCGAGAACCGGTCGAGCAGCTCGTCGGCGATGCGCCCGGCGTGCCGGAGGTGCCGGAGCCGTGCGACGAGGACGAGGTTCTCGCCGCCGGTCAGCACCTCGTCCACGGCGGCGAACTGCCCGGTGAGGCTGATCGCCTCGCGGACCGCACCCGGATCGGCGGCCACGTCGTGCCCCGCGACCGACGCGGTGCCGGCGGTGGCCGTCGTCAGGGTCGCGAGGATGCGGATCGCGGTCGTCTTGCCCGCGCCGTTCGACCCGAGCAGGGCGACCACGGAGCCGGCCTCGACGTCGAGGTCGACCCCACGGAGGACGTGCAGGTCGCCGAAGGACTTCTCGAGCCCCCGGACCCGGATCGCCGCGGTCACGACGGCTCCCCGTCCGCATCGGCCGCCGCGATCGCGTCGACGAGGCGCTGCTGCTCCTTGCTGAGCCACGACCCGAGGCCGTAGTTCGCCTTGAAGTCCTCGGCGAAGGCGATCGGGTCGTCGCCGACCACCGCGCGGACGCTCGTGCCGTCGGCGGCGCTCTGCTCGAACAGGTCCGCGAGGTCGTCGAGCATGCGCATGAGCTGCTCGCCGTCGCTCGGGCCGGTGTACATGAGGTACCGCTCGATGCCGTCGACGGCGGTGCGGTGGCTCGTCGGCAGCGCTGCCGTGCGGGCCTTGTACTGCTTCCAGCGCTTCTTGTCGCCGATGAGCTTGGTCGTGATGTCCGAGATCGAGATCCCCATGATCAGTCCTGTCCGTTCGTGCTGCTGGTGGTGTGCCGGAGGTGGTCGAGCCGCTCGTCGAGGAAGGTCCACGCCCGCCAGAAGTCGTCGAGCTGCTCCTGCCCGCGGGCGTTCAGCGTGAACACCTTGCGGGGCGGGCCCTTCTCCGACGGGACCTTCTCGACGTCGACGAGGCCGCGCTGCTCGATGCGGACGAGCAGGGCGTAGACGGTGCCCTCGGCGATGTCGGTGAACCCCTGCTCCCGGAGCGAGGCGGTGATGTCGTACCCGTGGGCCGGGCGGCCGGCGAGCACGGCGAGGACGATCCCCTCGAGGATGCCCTTGAGCATCTCGGTCTCCTGCTTGGGCATGCGTGCCTCCTGCGGTCGGTGCCGTGTGTCGTGGTGCGCTGTACTCAGTGACGCTGACTACTGGTACATAGTAACGCTGAGTACCAGGAGCGCAAGAGTAGTTTCCGAACCGACACGACAGGAGCACCGATGAGCACGAAGAACGAGCAGCACACCCTGGTCCGCACCCTGGTCCTGGGCATCCTCAGCGGCGGCCGGAGCGCGACCCCGCTCGCCGTCATGGCACTGAACCACGACCGCTCCTCGCTGAAGGGCTCGTGGCAGGACTGGAAGGTCTTCAGCACGCCCCTCGGCCGTGGCGTCCTCGTCGCATCGGCCGTCGGCGAGCTCATCGGCGACAAGCTGCCGGGGACGCCGAACCGGATCTCCCCCGCCGGGCTCGCCGGGCGCGTGGCGTCCGGAGCGCTCGTCGGGGCCGCGCTCGGCACGACGGGCAGGCGCGACCTGCGCATCGAGGGCGCGATCCTCGGCGGCGTCGGCGCGATCGTCGGCAGCTTCGTCGGCTGGGGTGCGCGCAAGCTCGTCGGCGCCACGACCCGCCTCCCCGACCCGGTCGTCGCGCTCGCCGAGGACGCCGCGACCATCGCCGGCTCCGTCAAGGTGATCACCACCTCGTGACGGCACCGCGTCGGGCCCTCGTCACCGGCGGCAGCATCGCCGGGCTCTCCGCCGCCTACTGGTTGGACCGGACCGGCTGGGACGTCACCGTCCTCGAGCGCTCGGCGGGCTTCCGCACCGGCGGCCAGAACGTCGACGTCCGGGGCGTCGCCCGCGAGGTCCTCGACCGCATGGGGCTGACCGAGGCGATCCGCTCGGCCAACACGGGCGAGACCGGCACGGTGATCGTCGACGAGCAGGGGGACACCATCGTCCGGCTGCCCGACGACGACTCCGGTGAGGGGGCGACGGCGGAGCTCGAGGTCCTGCGCGGCGACTTCGCGGACGCGATCCGGCAGGCGCTGCCGGACCGCGTGCGCCTGGTCTTCGACGACGCCGTGGTCGCGGTGGACGAGGACGGCGCGGACGGACGACCCGTCACGGTCCGCACCCGGAGTGGCGCGACGCTCCAGGCCGAGCTCCTCGTCGTCGCCGAGGGTGTCCGCTCGAGCACCCGCGACCTGCTCTTCACCGTCGAGCCCCGGCGGCTCGGCATCACGATGGAGTTCGGGACGATCCCACGGATCGCGTCCGACGACGACACCTGGCGCTGGTACAACGCCGTCGAGGGTCGACAGGTGCACCTGCGGCCCGACAACCACGGCACGACGAGGGCGATGCTCGCGTACACGAACGACGAGGGCGAGGTCCCCGACCGGCGCGACCGCTACGCCGGTGCCGGCTGGCAGACCGATCGGGTGCTCGACGGGTTCGCGCAGTCGGACGACGTCTACGTCGACGACCTCACGCAGATCCACGCCCCGACCTGGCACCGGGGTTCCGTCGTGCTGCTCGGCGACGCGGCCTGGTGCGTGACACCGATGGGCGGTGGCGGGAGTTCGCTGGCGCTCACCGGCGGGTACGTCCTCGCCGCGTCCCTCGCCGACGAGTCCGACACCACCGCGGCGCTCGGGGCCTTCGAAGCGTGGATGCGGCCGCTCGTCGACCGGATCCAGACCATGCCGTCCGGGATCAAGCACTTCGCGTACCCGCAGACGAAGCTCGGTCTCGCGGCGCAGCGCGCCGCGCACCACGTCCTGACCTCGCGCCCGGTGGCGCCCCTCATGGCGCGACTGACGCACACGGCGGACTCGGACCAGCCGCTCCCGGCCCTGGAGCCGACCCGCTGAAGGACGGGAGGCGCGGTGCCAGCCCGCACCGTCCCTCCCGTCCGTCACAGGGGTTCCGTCCGGGCCTGCCACGCCCAGTCGCGTGCGCCTAGCGTGACCGGCATGCGCATCGTCGTCATCGGAGCCACCGGCCACATCGGCACGTTCCTCGTCCCCCGTCTCGTCCGCGCCGGTCACGACGTCGTGACCGTCACCCGCGGCAGCAGCACCCCGTACGCCGACTCCCCCGAGTGGCAGCAGGTCGAACGGGTCACCGCCGACCGCGAGCAGGAGGACCGCGACGGCACGTTCGGCGACCGGATCGCCGCACTCCGTGCCGACGCCGTCGTCGACCTCGTCTGCTTCACGATGTCGTCGGCCGACGCCCTCGTCACGGCTCTCCGCGGGAGCGGCACCCACCTCGTGCACTGCGGGTCGATCTGGCGTGCCGGGGTCTCGCACGTGCTGCCCGTCACCGAGGAGAACGCGACCGAGCCGTTCGGCGACTACGGCGTGCAGAAGGACGCGATCGCCCGGATGCTCAAGCGTGAAACTGCCGAAGGGGGTTTGGTGACGACCTCGTTGCACCCCGGCCACATCAGCGGACCGGGCTGGATGCCCATCGGTCCGCTCGGCAACCTCGACCCGACGGTGTGGACGAAGCTGTCCGCCGGCGAGCCCGTCGAGGTCCCCGGCCTCGGTGCCGAGACGATGGCGCACGTGCACGCCGACGACGTCGCGCAGGCCTTCCAGCTCGCGGTCGAGCACCGGGACGCCGCGGCCGGCGAGGACTTCTTCGTCACGGCTCCGACGGCGCTCACGGCACGCGGGTACGCGCACCTGGTCGCGTCGTGGTTCGGCCAGGAGGCGCGGCTCGAGCCCGTCTCGTGGGACCGGTTCCGCGAGACCACGGTTCCGGAGCACGCCGGTGCGAGCTGGGAGCACCTGTCGCGCAGCCAGGTGTTCAGCACCGAGAAGCCGCGGCGGCTGCTCGGCTACGAGCCCGCCTGGACGGCCGAGGCGACGGTCCTCGACGCGTTCCGCTGGCTGGTGGAGCACGGCGAGGTGGACGTCGCGGGCCCCCTCGTCGTCTGAGGTCAGGCGCGGGCGGTGACCACCAGCCCGCGGCGGCGGTGGACCGCCCAGACCGTCAGGGCGAACCCGACCAGGACCGCTCCGCCCACGGTGACCGCGGTCCACCCGCCGGCGTTCCAGAGCACCGAGGCGAGTGCCGAGCCGATCGCCCCGCCGATGAAGTTCGCGGTGACGAACGCGGTGTTGAGTCGGCTGCGCGCCGCCGGGTCGATCGCGAAGAGCCGGGTCTGGTTGAGGACGTTCGTCGCCTGCACACCGACGTCCAGCAGGACGACCGCGACGAGGACGACCACGATCGACCGCGCTCCGAGGCCCGCGACCACGAGCGAGACGAGCACGACGGCGATCGCCGCACCGGTCACGGGCACGGACACCCCGCGGTCGTGCAGCCGACCGACCCGCTGCGCGGCGACCGCCCCGGCGAGGCCGGCCAGGCCGACGAGCCCGATCGCGCTCGTGGAGTACCCGAACGGCTCGGCGCTGAGCAGGAACGTCAGCGCGGTCCAGAACATCGTGAAGACGGCGAACATCGCGGAGCTGATGACGAGGGTCACCCGCACGGCCCGGTGCGCGGCGACGGCACGGAACACCGAGGCGATGAGCGTGGGGTACCGCACCCGGTCGCGCCGGTCGAGCTCGGGGATCGCCCGCCGGAGCAGCACGGCGAACAGCAGGGCAGCGACGGCGGCGACCACGTAGATCGCGCGCCAGCCGAACGCGTCCGCGACGAGCCCGCTGACCGTCCGCGACACGAGGATGCCGGTGAGGACCCCGGAGGCGATCGTGCCCACGACCCGCCCGCGGGCCGAGGGATCGGCGAGGTCCCCGGCCAGCGGGATGAGCAGCTGCCCGGCGACGGTGGTGAGGCCGACGAGCGCGAGCGCCACCAGCAGCACGGCGAACGACGGGGCCACGGCGGCGAACAGCAGCGCGACCGCGGACGCGACGAGCACCCCGGGGATCAGGCGTCGTCGGTCGAGCACGTCGCCGAGCGGCACCACGAGCAGGATGCCCAGCGCGTACCCGACCTGGGTGAGCGTGACGAGCAGCCCGGCGACCGCGGCGGACGTCCCGAGCGAGGACGCGATGTCGTCGAGGAGCGGCTGCGCCCAGTAGAGGTTGCCGACGGCCGCGCCCCCGGCGACCGCGAACAGCAGCGTGCGCGCGGGCGTCATCCCCGCACCGGCGGTCACGGACGCCGCCGGAAGAGCTCCGCGAGGTGCCACGGCCCCGGTGCGAGTCGGACGGCCGCCTCGGCGCGGATGCGGTCCTCGCGCGCGCGGTCGCGCGTGAGTTCCTCGATCTCGCGCTCGGCACGCAGGCGGAACCGGACCCGCTCGAGGAACGTCAGCGGCTCCGCGGGCCGGGTGGTCCGGATCGAGTCGGTCTCGCTCATGCGTCCTCCGTCTCCGGGACGGCGGCGACCGTGGTCGCCGCGAGGTTGGCGAGGAGCTGCAGGCGCTCCTCGGACGGCGAGCCGGGCTCCGCGCCGTAGACGATGAGCGTCAGCCCGGTGTCCGTGACGAGCTCCATCGTCTCGTACGTCAGGTCGAGGTCGCCGACCTCGGGGTGGTGCACGTGCTTCGTGCCGGACCGGTGCCGCATCACGTCGTGCGCGGCCCAGCGCTGGCGGAACTCCTCGCTGCGGGTGGAGAGCTCCCCGATGAGGTCCGTCAGCCCGCGGTCGTGCGGGGACCGGGCCGCTTCGGCACGGAGCACGGCGACCATGTCCCCGGTCACGCTGTCCCAGTCGCGCCAGAACTCGCGACCACGGGGGTCGAGGAAGGCAAAGCGCGCGGTGTTCGGGGTACCGGACGGGTCGAGGAAGAGCGGTGCGTAGACCGCACGGGCGAGGGCGTTGCCGGCCAGGAAGTCCGACCGGCCGTTCCGCACCCACGCGGGAGCGGTCATCGAGTCGAGCACCCGCTGCACGTTCGGCCGGACCTTCGACGTCGGGGTCTTCCGACGCGTCGTCGCCGAGGCGTTCTGCGCACGGGCGAGGTCGAACAGGTGCGCGTTCTCGGCGTCGTCGAGCCGGAGCGCCCGGGACAACGATCCGAGGACGCTCTCGGACACCCCGGTGAGGTTCCCCCGCTCGAGGCGGATGTAGTAGTCGACGCTCATGCCCGCGATGAGGGCGAGTTCCTCGCGGCGAAGGCCCTTCACCCGTCGCGCGCCGCCGAAGTCGGGCAGCCCGACCTGCTGCGGCGTGACGCGCTCGCGGCGGGTGCGGAGGAAGTCGCGGACTTCGTCTCTCGTGTCCATGTCCTCCACGGTAGGTCCGATCGACGGGTCGGAGCAGGGGCTGCTGGTACCCGTCAGGTCGGTCCGGGCGGTCGTAGCGTCGTGGACATGGACACACTCACCCTCAACAACGGACTCGAGATCCCCGCGATCGGGTTCGGCGTCTTCCAGAGCGCGCCGGCCGAGACGGTCGACGCCGTGCGCACCGCGCTCGAGACCGGGTACCGCCACATCGACACCGCCGCCGCGTACGGCAACGAGCGCGAGGTCGGCGAGGGCATCCGCGCCTCGGGTGTCGACCGCGACGAGATCGTCGTCGAGACGAAGATCTGGGTCTCCGACTACGGCCTCGACGAGACCCTGCACGCGTTCGACAAGGCGACCGACAAGCTCGGCTTCGACCACGTCGACGTCCTGATCCTGCACCAGCCCGCACCCGACCGCTTCGAGCGGACCATCGCGGCGTACCGGGCGCTCGAGCGGCTGTACGCCGAGGGCCGTGTCGGCGCGATCGGCGTGAGCAACTTCATGCCGCACCACCTCCGGTCGCTCCTCGACGCCACGGACGTGATCCCGGCGCTCAACCAGGTCGAGCTGCACCCGTACTTCACGCAGCCGGACGTGCAGCGCGCCGACGCCGAGCACGGCATCCTCGACCAGGCGTGGTCGCCGATCGGCGGCATCACCTTCTACCCGGGCTGGGGCGACGAGCGGGTCAGCGTGCTCGACGACCCGACGATCCGGGCCATCGGCGAGGCGCACGGGAAGACCCCGGCGCAGGTGATGCTCCGGTGGCACGTGCAGCAGAGCCGCAACGCGATCCCGAAGTCCACGAACCCCGGGCGCATCGCCGAGAACTTCGACGTGTTCGACTTCGTGCTCTCCGACGACGAGCTCGCAGCGCTCGACGCCCTCGACACCGGTCGTCGCGGCGGGCCGGACCCGGACGGGACCGACACGAGCCGCTTCGAACGGGTGATCCCGGAGGCCTGACGCGACCCGGTGGGGCCTGGAGGCGCGGTGCGGGCCGGCACCGTGCCTCCAGTCCCGCAGGCGGTCGCGACCACCGCGTCAGACGCGCTCGCGCGCACGCTCCACGATGCGCTCCGTCGCCGCCCACGAGGCGAGCAGCCGCAGCGCGTCCGCCGTCGGGCTCCCGGGCGTCGCCGGGTAGATCGTCAGCGCGAGCCCCGGGTCCTCGGTGAGCTCGAGCGTCTGGAAGTGCAGCTCGAGCGGACCGACCACCGCGTGCCGGAACGACTTCACCCCCGCGTAGTGCCGGCGGACGTCGTGCGCCGCCCAGAGCGCGCGGAAGTCGTCGCTCCGCATCGAGAGCTCGCCGATCAGCGCCGCGAGCCCGGGGTCGTTCGGCGTCCGCCCGGCCTCGCGCCGGAGGATCGCGACGTTCGTGTGCGCCGCGCGCTGCCAGTCGAGGTAGAAGTTCCGTGCCTGCGGGTCGAGGAAGATGAACCGCGAGAAGTTGCAGGGCCGTGCGCTCGCCGCGACGAGGTCCGAGTGCATCGCCCAGCCGAGCGTGTTCGCGGCGACGATGTCCTGTCGGTTGTTGACGATCATCGCGGGGGCGTCGGCGATGGCGTCGAGCAGGTACTGGAGCTCCGGGCGCACCGCCGCCACCGGTGTGACCGCGGCGGCACGGCGGGGCGTGGCGTTCTGGTGGCGGGCGAGGTCCCGCAGGTGCTCGTGCTCGGCCGGGTCGAGGTGGAGTGCGCCCGCGATGGCGTCGAGCACGCTGTCCGAGACGCCCTGCAGGTTCCCGCGTTCGAGCCGGGTGTAGTAGTCGATGCTCACGCCGGCCAGCCGGGCGACCTCCTCGCGGCGCAGCCCGGTGACGCGGCGGCGGGTGCCGAACGTCTCGACGCCGGCCTGCTCCGGTGTGATGCGGGCGCGGCGGCCGGAGAGGAAGTCGCGGGCTTCGTCGCGGTGGTCCATGCCGGTCACGGTACTTCGGCTGGGCGGGGGCGAGCGAGGTGCTGCCGGAACCCCCGTGCTGGGTCCTCGTGCTGGTCGGGGTCCGTCGCTCGGGCTCAGCTCGTCGCGAGCGGCACCGACACGATCCGGTCGTCGCCGTCCGTCGGGTCGCCACGCCCGTCGGTGTTGTTCGTGACGAACCACAGGGCACCCTCGGGACCCTCGAGCACCGTGCGGATGCGGCCGAAGTCCTCCGCGAAGTACTCGGTCGACGTCGAGGGGGCGTCGGCCGGCACAGCCCTGACGACCTCGCCCTGGAGGTTCGCGATGAACACCGTGTCGTCGATCACCGCCAGGCCGCTCGGTGAGGCGTCGTCGGTGGCCCACTGCTGCACGGGGTCGACGAAGCCCTTGCTCGTGCCGCCGGTGCCCTCGACCTCGGGCCAGCCGTAGTCCCGGCCCTTCTCGATGACGTTGAGCTCGTCCCAGGTGTCCTGCCCGAACTCCGACGCGAACATCGTGCCGTCGGCCGTCCACCCCATGCCCTGCACGTTCCGGTGCCCGAGGCTCCACACCGGGGACCCGGGGAACGGGTTGCCGCCGGGGACCTGGCCGTCCGGGGTCAGCCGCAGGATCTTCCCCGCGAGCGAGTCCCGGTCCTGCGCGTCCGAGCCGGCACCGGCGTCGCCGACGCTCGCGTAGAGCATGCCGTCCGGGCCGAACGCGATCCGTCCGCCGTTGTGGAAGCTGTTCGACGGCAGCCCGTCGATCACGGTCGTGGCGTCCCCGAGCGCGTAGGACCCGGCGCTCCCGGACAGCTCGTAGCGCTGGATGCGGTTGCCGTCGTCGCCCGTCGAGTACACGAACAGGTCGCCCTCGTGCAGCGCGAGTCCGAGCAGACCGCCCTCACCGCCGTGCCGGACGCCCGCGATCGTGCCGACCTCGCGTGTCTTCCCGGCGCCGGTCAGTTCGAGCACCGTCGCCGAGTCCCGCTCGCTGATCAGGGCGTCGCCGCCGTCACCGGTGCGGACCACCGACCACGGGGCCTCCAGTCCGGTGGCGATGTCGGTCGTCTCGCCCCCGGGCTCGAGCTGTCCGGCGGCGCTCGCCGCGGGGGTCGTGGCGCTCGACGAGGGGCTGCTCGTGGCGGTCGCCCGACCCTCGAGCGTGCGGACGTCGTCGTCGGTGCACGCCGCGAGGATGAGGGCCGCGGCGGCGAACGCGCCGAGGGCGGACAGGGTGCGGCGGGTGCGAGCGGTGGTGTGCACGGTGGTCCTCCCGGGTCGTGGGTCGATTGCACACGCGGCGGTCGGGAATCCCCTGGGTGACGGGGGTTGCGGTGGAACCCCTGTCGGCAGGGACTCCCACCAGCGCACCGACCAGCCGTTCGATGGGTCCGTGCCCGCCACCGTGACCCCGCTCGCTCCCCCGACCGCCCGCGCCGTGCCGACGGCCCTCGTCGCCGCCGTCGTGTTCCTCACCGCGGTCGCGCCGCTCGCGACCGACATGTACGTCACCGCGTTCCCGACCGTCGAGGCCGAGTTCCGCACGAGCGCGTCCGCCGTGCAGCTGACCCTCACGACGTTCTTCGCGGGCATGGGCCTCGGGCAGCTCGTCGGCGGACCGTTCTCCGACCAGCGCGGGCGCCGCCTGCCGCTGCTCGCCGGCACGCTGCTCGTCGTCGCGGCCTCGGTCGTGTGCGCGCTCGCTCCGTCGATCGGCGTGCTCACGGCGGCGCGCCTCGTGCAGGGGTTCGCGGGCGGTTGGGTGATGGTGATCGCCCGGTCGGTGGTCGTCGACCTCGCCCACGGCGCCCAGCTCGTCCGCGTCCTCAACGTCGTGATGGGCATCGGCGGGATCGCACCGGTGCTCGGGCCGCTGTTCGGCGCCGCGATCCTGGGGTTCGGTGACTGGCGGACCACGTTCTGGGTCCTCGCCGGCCTCGGGGTGCTCATGTGCGTGACCGCGGCGGTCGTCGTCCCCGAGTCCCTCCCACGGGACCGACGGCACGCCGGTGGCCTGCGCACGTTCCGGCTCGCGGCGCGGCAGGTCCTCGGTGATCGACGGTTCGTCGGCTACGTCGTCACCGCGTGCGCTGCGTTCGTCGGGGTGTTCGCGTACGTCGCGACCTCGCCGTTCGTGCTGCAGACCATGAACGGACTGTCGCCGACGGCGTACGCGATCGACTTCGCGGCGAACGCGGGAGCGATGACGATCGCGTCCCTCGTGGCCGCCCGACTCGCCGGCCGGGTGTCCACGAGACGCATCATCCTCGTCGGGCAGGCCTGCATGGGCGTCGCCGGCGCGGGCATGCTCATCGGCGCGATCTGGTTCGGGATGCCGCTGATCGTGGCCCTGATCGGCTTCTTCGTGCTCATGATCGGCAACGGGCTGGTCGTTACGAACGGTGGGGCCCTCGCATCGTCCGCCGTCCCCGCACATCCCGGGACGAGCTCAGCCGTGCTCGGTCTGGTTCAGTGGACGACGGCCGGCGTGACCGCTCCGATCGCGGGACTCGGCGGCTCGGACACCGCCGTCCCGATGGCCGTCCTCGTCCTCGGTGGCGCGCTCGTGTCGCTCTGGGGACTGCTCGTCCTCGCACGACCCCACACCACCGGAAGGACCACCTCATGACCACCATCGCCATCGTCGGAGCCGGCAAGGGCCTCGGCCTCGCCGTCGCCGAGCGCTTCGCCCGCGAGGGCTTCTCGATCGCCCTGCTCTCCCGCAACCAGGACCGCCTGGACTCCCTCGCCGCCGGCCTCCGGGAGCACGGGTACACCGCCGCCGGCTTCGCCGCGAACGTCCGCGACGGGGACTCCCTCCGTGGCGCCCTCGAGCGTGCGACCGAGCAGCTCGGGCCGATCGAGGTGCTGCAGTACAGCCCGCTGCCCGCCAAGGAGTACATGCGCCCGGTGCTCGAGACCACGGCGGAGGACCTCGTCGGCCCGATCGAGTTCTCGGTCTACGGCTCGGTCAACGCCGTCCGCCAGGTGCTGCCCGGCATGCGCGCGATCGGGCACGGCACGATTCTGTTCGTGAACGGCGGGAGCGCCGTGCGCCCGGGTGCTCGGGTCACCGGCACGTCCGTGGCGTTCGCGGGCGAGAGCGCCTACGCGCAGCTGCTGCACGACGCGGTCCGTGACGAGGACGTCCACGTCGGCCAGCTCATCATCCCGTTCGGCATCGACGACGGGCAGCCCGAGCACTCCGGTGCGTCGATCGCGGACCGCCTCTGGGCGATCCACACCGAGCGCGGTGCGTTCCGGACGTACGCCGAGCCGCTGCCCGAGTGACCGACTGACGGACGGGAGCGCGCCCCGCTCAGCGGCAACGCGAAGCGTTGCGCGGGGCGCGCCGACCGAGCCTGCGAGGGAGGAGCGCGGGCCCGCCCCGCCCCTCCTGTCCGCCCCAGGTCGCGTCTCGATCAGCGCGCGGCTCGCGTGATCGCCGTCGCCATCACGCGCGCGACGACGACGTTCGTCGCCGCGTCGCCGTGGATGCCGTCCGCCGACGCGCCCCGGACCCAGGCCCCGTCCGCCTGCCGGAACCCGGCGAACGGGTCGACGTACGACCAGCCGTGCTCCGCCGCGTCGCGCTCCAGCGCCCGGCTGAGGACGAGCTGTCCCGCGCGGCGGTCGGCGCCCCACTGGCTCCAGGTCCAGTTCGACGGCGGGCCGGAGACGACGAGGACGTGCCGCGCACCGACCTTCCGGACGACGGCGTCCACGTTCGCGATCGTCGTCGCGGTCGGGATCGCCTGGTTCACGTCGTTCGTGCCGAGCTCGACGACGAGGACGTCCGCGTCCGGCACGGGGCCGATCTCGTGGAGGACCTCGTCGGACCGGTACCCGCTGTGCGCGTAGCCGCCGACGGCGTGGAACCGGGTGTCCGGCACGAGGTCGTGGAGCCAGGAGTCCGGCCGTGCCGTGATGGAGTCGCCCGCGTACGCGAAGGTGATCGCGCCGGACCGGTCGCCGGAGCCGAGCGCCCCGGTCACGGCGTCGTCCGGTGTGGCGGCACGGACAGCTGTTCCGCCGGCTGCGGCTCGGGTGTCCGCACGTTCGACCGGCGCGGCCGAGGCGCGACCCACGGACGGTGCGCGCTCGGCTGCGGCGGTGCTCGCCGACACGACGGCCGTGCCGACGACGAGGGATCCGCCGGCGACGAGGCAGGCGGCGGTGACGATGCTCGCGACGAGGGCGAGACGACGGGTGCGGGACACGACATCAGGTATCCCCCGGATCGGCCTGCCGTACCAGTCCCCAGACCTGGGGAACCGCGCCGCTGGCTGTGGGTCTTCGCGGCCGTTCCCAGCCGGCCTCCCCGGTCGGGTCCGGGACCCGCCGCGTCCGGTCACGGTGTGCGCCGCAGCGCCACGCGGTGGCGGCGGCCCGCGAAGACCCACGTCCCCGCGGTGACGAGCAGCGGCAGCCCGAGCCCGAGGAGGGCGAGCACGGGCCAGTCCGCCACGAACGGCAGGTGCGTGGTGCCGGCTGGTCCCGCCGAGAAGCGGAGGGTGAGCGCCCGGATGGGCAGCAGCCCGAGCAGCGTGCCGATCACCGCACCGACGGTCGTCAGGATCGCGGCCTGCCACGCGGACACCCGGCGACGGAGCACGGGTGCCGCACCGACCGCGTCGAGGACCTCGTCGTCGCGTCGGCCGTCCGAGCGGGCCAGCCCGATGGCGACGGCGGTCGCGCCGATCGTCACCGCCGCGGCGAGGGCGAGGACGATCGCCTTGACGATGCCCTGCGCGTCGACCGGACCGGCCTCGTACTGGAAGTACGGGCCGCCCCACCGTTCGCGGTCCGCGCCGCCGAGGCTCTGCCACGCCGAGGTCAGCTCGTCGGACTGTGCCGGGGTCAGGTCCGCGGACTGCTCCGTGACGAGCATGCCGTCCACCGCCGGGACCCGGTACCGCTCGGCGGTCTCGCGGGTCATGAAGACGCCGACCTGGATGCGGGGGGTCTGCACGTCGAGCACCGCGGGGATCGTCGTCGTGGCGTCCGGACGGGTCTTGGTCGTGATCGCGGGGCTGTTCGACGTCTGGTCGCGGAACGCGTCGATCCGGACCTGGCCGTCGTGCGCGTACTCCGGCCACAGGGCGACGGCGCGGCCCGAGGTGAGCGCGTCGCGGACCTCGGCGGACGGACGGTGTCCGGTGAGGACGGCGTAGTCGTCCACCGTGCCGGTCCAGATCTTCGGCGCGGAGGTGTCCTGCGACTCCAGGTAGCGCGAGCACGACGTGGTGTCGTTCGCGCGGCAGTCCGTCCGCCCCCATGAGTGCAGGAGCGAGAGCGTCGACGGCTGGTCGCCGGCGACGTCGGGCGCGACGCCGAGCACACGCACCCGGTCGTGGTCGAGGACACCGGAGACGATCTTCGCCGCCTTCGCCGTGACGGAGGCGTCGTAGCCGCCGTCGCTGCCGTCCTCGTTCGAGAGCCAGACGTCGGCCGTCGCGACGCCGACGGCGGTGCGGTACTCGTAGTCGCGGACGAACTGCGCGTGCTCGGACGCACTCCACGTGATCGCCACCGAGGCCACGAACACGACGCTCATCACGCTCGCGAGCACCGGCACGGTCCGCACCGGGTTGCGCCGGGCGTCGCGGGCGGCGATGCGGGCGGAGAGCCCGAGCCGCGTCGCGGTCCTGGAGACGAGGGCGAGCAGCCACGGCGACGACATCGCGACCCCGAGCTGCATGAGGCACGGGCCGATCGCGACGCCGGCGCCGACGATCCAGGCGAGGTGGTCCTGCTGCACCGGGCGGTCGTTGAGGAGCAGCACGCCCGCACCGCACGCCAGGGTCATCACGGTGCCCGCGACGACGAGCACCGGTGCCCAGATCCGGCGACGGCGCTCGGCGCGCGGGTTCACCGCCGCGGGCCGGAGCGAGCCGCGCAGTGCGGCGAGGACGTTCACCCGCGTGGCCGCACGGGCCGCGACGAGCGCCGACACGAGCCCGGCGAGGACGGCGGCGGCACCGATCGACAGGACCAGGCCGACCGGGACGTGCAGCCCGGGCCACGAGCCCACGTTGCCGTTGTCGGCCAGGTGGAACGCGAGCACGCCGACCCCGGTGCCGAGCGCGACCCCGAGGACGGCGCCGGTGAGCCCGAGCACCAGCCCGGAGCCGGCGACGATCGACCGGACGAAGCGTCGGTCCCCGCCGACGCTCGTGACGATCGCGTACGAGCGGGTGTCCGCCCGGGTCCCGACGAGGAACGCGGCACCGGCGAGCAGGGCCACCTCGAACATCGCGAAGACGCCGAGCAGCGCCATCGCCCCGAGGAACCAGCCGATCGGGCTGCTGAGCCCGGCGCCGTGCAACCGCTCGTCGGGCGGGTCGAGCACGACGGGACGTGACTGCACCGTGATCCCGTGGGCGTTGAGCGCGCGGATCTCCGACCACGTCGGCGCGTCCGAGGCCAGGTACACGGTCACGTCGAACGGCGCCGCGGCCGTGCCGGTCGTCGGCTGCGTGGTGCCCCACGGCACGAAGACGCCCTGCGCACCCGGGTCGGACGCGGCGTCGCGCATGGTGCCCGTGATCGTGAAGCGCTTCGTCACCGGGTCGGTCAGGTCGACCGTGTCGCCGATCGACGCGCCGAGTCGCTCGAGCGTCGCCGGGGTGACCATGAGCTCGTCACGGCTGGTCGGTGCGGCGCCGTCGAGCACGTGCCAGTGCCCGTCGAGGACCCGCGACCAGACCGCTCCCTCGACCGCCTGGATCCCGATCGGTCCCTTCGGCCCGGTCAGCACGATCTGCGCCGAGGTGACCGGGATCGACACGGCACCGGCGGGCACGTGGTCGAGGACGTCAGCGAACCGGGCCTCGCCGTCGGACTCCGCGACCGGGCTGTCCTTCGCGGACTCGGTGTACTGCCACTGCACGGGGTCCTGCCGCATGCCCGGGAGGTCCGGGCCGACGACCTGCATCTGCGCTGCCGCGTGCCCGAGGTCGTACCGCAGGCTCTCCGCCTGGGTCGGCTGCGTCGACTGCACGACGACCGACACCGCGGCGAACCCGGCGGTCGGGATGCCGATGAGGGCGACGATCAGCGCCGCCCGCCCGGCCTTCGCGAACGCCAGCCGGCGGCCCAGCCGGAGCGCCGGTCGCAGCGCGAAGGGCGTGCGGCGGTCACGCCCCGAGCGGGCTCCGGCGTCGGCACGTCGCCGACGCGCGTTCACGAGGCGGTCCGGTCCGTGAGCGCCATCTCGACGCCCGAGTACACGGTCTCGTCCACGACGCGGCCGTCGCGGAGGAACACGATCCGGTCCGCCCAGGCCGCGTGCCGGGCGTCGTGGGTCACGAGCAGCGCGCCCGCCCCGGAGTCGACGTGCCGGCGCAGCATGCGGAGCACGACCTCGCCGGTCTGCGAGTCGAGGGCACCGGTCGGCTCGTCGGCGAGGACCAGCCGGCGCTCGCCGACGACCCCGCGCGCGATCGCGACCCGCTGCTGCTGGCCACCGGACAGGTCGTCCGGGAAGGCGTCGGCGCGGTGCCCGAGCTCGACGTTCTCGAGCGCGAGTTCGGCTGCGCGCCGGGCACGGCTCGCCTTCCAGCCGTCGAGCTCGAGCGGCAGCGCCACGTTCTCGACCGCGGTCAGCGAGGGGATGAGGTTGAAGTCCTGGAACACGAACCCGACGAGACGCCGACGCAGGGCGGCGAGGTCCTTGGCCGGCCGGTCGGACACGAAGTCGCCGTCGATGACGACCTCGCCGCTGGTCGGCGGCAGGAGCGTTCCCGCGCAGGCGAGCAGCGTCGACTTGCCCGAGCCCGAGGTGCCCATCACGGCGACCATCTCGCCGCGGGCGATCCGCAGGTCGATGCCGGCGAGGGCGGTGACGGCCTTCGCGCCGGAGCCGTACTGCACGCTCACGGCGTCGAGCTCGAGGAGCGGGGCGACGGCGTTCACCGGGCGCTCCGCACGGTGGCGTCGGACGACTCGGCAGCGGCCGTCGAGTCGGGTGTCGGGGACGGTCGGTGGCGCGCGACGCTCGACTCCACGTGGTCGAGCCAGCGGACGTCGGCCTCGGCCTGGAAGAGCATCGACTCGAGTACGAGCGACCAGGCCAGGTCGTCCGCCGGGTCCGAGGAGCGCTTCAGCCGGGTCAGGTCCTGCAGGTTCCGCACGGCGGCGGCGCGCTGGACCTGCACGAGGCGCGGCACGTCGACGCCGGGCACCGTCACCGCCAGGGCGAACTTGATCGCGAGCTCGTCACGACCGCGCTTCGGCGGGACCGGCTCGCTGAACCAGCGTGCGACCTCCTCGTGACCCGCGTCGGTCGCCGTGTAGACGACGTGTCCGTCGTCGTCGGCGTCACCGCGGGCCACGAGGCCGTCGCGTTCCAGGCGGTCGAGCGTCGTGTAGACCTGGCCGATGTTCAGCGGCCAGCTGCCCCCGGTCCGGTGCTCGAACTCCCCCCGGAGCTGGTACCCGTAGCCGGGCCCGGCCACCAGCAGCGCGAGTACGCCCATCCGTACGCTCATGACGTCTTCCCCCTCGTTCCGTCCGCCTTGGACATACCGAGTATGCACATACCGCGTATGTGAGCGCAACCCCGTGACGGACTGGAGGCGCGGTGCCAGCTGGCACCGCGCCTCCAGTCCGTCACCGTGTCGCGTCAGTGACCCAGCTTCGACAGCTCCTCGAACTCGTCGTCGGTCAGCTCGACCGTCGCGCCCGCGAGGTTGTCCTCGAGATGGGCGACGCTCGACGTGCCGGGGATCGGCAGCACCACGGGCGAGCGCTTGAGCAGCCAGGCCAGGGCGAGCTGGGCCGGGGTGGCGCCCTTGCGCTCGGCGATCTCGGTCAGCGGGGAGTCGCTGCCGGTGAGACCGCCGGTCGCGAGCGGGAACCACGGGATGAAGCCGATGCCCTGCTCGGTCGACCAGTCGAGGAGTTCCTCGGCGTCGCGCTTCTGCAGGTTGTACAGGTTCTGGACGGAGACGATCGTGGCGATCTCCTGCGCAGCCTTCACCTCGTCGACCGACACCTCGGACAGGCCGATGTGGCGGATCTTGCCCTCGTCCTGCAGCTTCTTCAGCTCGCCCACCTGGTCCTCGAGCGGGACCTTCGGGTCGATGCGGTGGAGCTGGAACAGGTCGATGCGCTCGAGGCCGAGGCGGCGGAGGCTCATCTCGGCCTCCTGGCGTAGGTACTCCGGGCGGCCGACCGGCGGCCACTCGTTCGGCCCTGTGCGGGTGAGGCCGGCCTTCGTCGCGATGACGATGTCGTCGCCGTAGGGGTGCAGCGCCTCGCGGAGCAGGTCCTCGGCGACGTAGGGGCCGTAGGAGTCGGCGGTGTCGAAGAAGTCCACGCCGAGCTCGACGGCGCGCTTGAGGACACGGATCGCCTCGTCGTGGTCCTTCGGGGGTCCCCAGACGCCGGGGCCGGTGAGCTGCATGGTGCCGTAGCCGAGGCGGTGGACCTCGAGGTCACCACCGATGCGGAAGGTGCCGGAGGCGGCGGCCGGACGGTTCGTGGTGTCGGTGCCAGTGGTCATGTCCCCGGTCTACGCCTGCTTCGTTGCAGGTCTGGTGAACCGCTGTCCCCCGGGATCTGTCAGAAGCGGTTCCTATGCTGCTCGGCGTGCCCCTCCGCTCCCGCAGACGGAGTCCCGGCCGCTCGTTCGTCATCGGTGTCGTCGGGATCGCGTTGCTCGCCGGGATCGTCGTCCTCCTCGTCCCCGCCGTCCTGGGCGTCCTCGGGAGCTCGGGGTCCGTGATCGGCTCGCTGCTGCCGTGGCTCGCGCTCCTGCTCGTCCCCGTCGCCGGTGCGGCACTCGGCACCCGGTCGAAGCGGCTCGCCGTGCTGTCCCTCGCCTTCGCCGCCGCGTGGGCCGTCGCGGTCCTGCCCGGCGTGCTCGCTCCCGGCACCTCGGGGTCGCCGCAGTTGACGGTCGTCACCGAGAACATCGAGGCCGCCAACCCCGACCCGGCCGCCACCGCGAGGTCGATCGCGGCACGCGACCCGGACGTCATCGCGCTCGAGGAGCTCACCCAGACCTCGGGTACGGCGGTCGCGGGCGTCCTCGACGAGCGGTACCCGCACCACTACCGGGTCGGGTCGATCGGGGTGTGGAGCCGGACGACCCTGCGCGACGGCGAACCCCTGACGCTCGGCCTGGGCTGGGCCCGGGCGCTCCGGGTGACGGTGGACACCGGGGTCGGCGACGTCCGGTTGTACGTCGTGCACATGGACTCACTGCGACTGGGTGGCGAGGACGGTCGGCCGCGGATGCTGGCGTCGCTCACCGAGGCGGTCCGCGACGACGAGTCGGAGCGGCTCGTCGTCGCCGGGGACTTCAACGGCGGTGCGGCCGACCCGGAGATGCTCCCGCTGACCCGGATGCTCGACGAGGGCGGCGGGTTCGGGGCGACCTGGCCGGCGCAGTTGCCCGTCGTGCGGATCGACCACGTGTTCACCCGGGGGCTCGGGGCGACGTCGACCGAGGTCCTGCCCGCGAACGGCAGCGACCACCGGGGCGTGCTCGTGGGCCTGCGGCGCTGACGCCGGGCGCGGGCGCGGCCGCGTCGAACCACGTTTCCGACGTCGATCCAGCCCGCGCGCCTGGTTCGACGTCGTCTTCGTGGTTCGACGCGGCCGTCAGGGCTTCCGCGGGTACGGGGTCTCGCCCCGCTCGAGCCCGCCGACGAGCTTCGCGAGCCGGTTCGCCCGCGCCGTCGCACTCGGCGCGGTCGTGATCCGGTGGAGCACGGCGTACCGGTTCGTGGCGTCGAGTTCGGCGAACAGCGCTGCGGCCGCGGGAGCGGCGTCGAGCGCTGCGTGCAGGTCGTCGGGCACGGTGGCCGTCGCGGCACCGGCGTAGGCGCGGTCCCACCGGCCGTCGCCCTTCGCACGTTCGACCTCGGCCCGGCCCCGGTCGCGCATGCGCCCCGCGGACTCGAGGGTGCCGACGAGTCCGATGTTCCGCTGCGACCAGATCGACGCCTTGCGCCGCGGGGTGAACCGCTGGCGGAAGGTCGCGGTGTCCCGCCCGCGCTTCTGGCCGTCGATCCACCCGGAGCAGAGCGCTTCGTCGAGCGCCTGGTCGTAGGTCAGCGTCGTCGGCTCCGTGGTGCCCTTCTTCGCGAGGACGAGCCACACGCCGTCGGGGTCGTCCTCGTGCGCGTCGAGCCAGGCGCGCCAGGCAGCGGCGTCGGGGAGTACCAGGTCGTCCGCGTCCATGCGGTCATCGTAGGGCGGCCCACCGGCGTCCGGAGGGCCACCGCTCACACCCAGTTCGGCTGCGCCAGCACCCCGTCCGGGTCCACCTGCTCGGCGATCCGGTGCAGCCGCGAGGTGTTCACGTCGAAGTAGTCCGCCGGGTCCGTGATCGCCGCGTCACAGTAGTTCGCGTACGCCGCGTCACCCCACGCCGGCCGCATCGCCTTCCGGAACCCCCGGACGTAGGCGTCGAAGGGTGCCGGGTCCGATCCGTCCGCGAACACAGCGGTGTACTGCACGGTCATGAGCGCCGACCGCCACGGGAACGCGGTGTCGGTCCGTCCGACGTCGGAGACGACACCGCCGAGGGCGTCGAGCGCGACCCCGCCCTCGAGGTTCCCCGCCACGTCGCCGGCCGCCTCGGCGTGGGCGACGAGCACGTCGATCTGGTCGTCGGACAGTTTCACCGATCCGATCGAGGACGTCGCCGCCTCGGACACCCGCTGCGGCTTCCCCGCCAGCGCGGACATCGCGGCACCGTAGGTGAGCTGTCGCGCGGTGTGGGCGAGCGGCTTCGCTCCGGTGGCGGCGATGAAACCGTCGACGGTGGTGTCAGCGCCGGTCTTCGAACCCGTCCACACACCCGTCACAGTGACCGTCGGGGCGGTGTGCCGGCTCCCGTTCAGCAGCTTGAGCGTCGACCACAGCTCCGGGTCGGCGGTGGGCGCCCAGTCCTGCCAGGCGCGCACGACCGCCGCGGCGGCCGACCACGCGAAGGTGATCGAGAAGAGCAGGACGCCGGGCGCGGCCTGAGTCCGGTACGTCAGTGCCGTCACGACGCCGACGGTCCCACCGCCCCCGCCGCGACAGGCCCAGAACAGGTCGGGCTCGGCGGTCGCGGAGACCTCGTGCACGGTGCCGTCCGGCGTGACGACGGTCGCACCGGTGAGCTGGTCGCACGTCAGACCGAAGGAGCGGACGAGCACACCGACCCCGCCGCCGAGCGTCAGGCCGCCGATCCCGACCGTGGGGCAGGACCCGGCGCCGATCGCCCGTCCGGCGGCGGCGAGCGTGGCGTAGACGTCGCCGAGCTGGGCTCCGGGACCGATCGTCACGGTGCCGTCGTCGTGCACGTCGATGCCGTCGAGGTCCTGCGTGCTGATCACCAGCGACCGCGGGACGTCGGTGCCGCTCGCGCCGCCCGCCGACCAGCCCGTGTACGAGTGCCCGCCGGAACGGAGCGCCACCGGCGTGTTCGTGTTCCGGGCGAAGGCCAGCCCGGCCTGGACGTCCGCGGTGCCGGCCGCGCGCAGGATGCCCTGCGGGTCGGCGTCGTCGTACCGGGGGTTCTCGACGAGCCGGGCGCTGTTCCACCCGTTCGACCCCGAGCGCAGCAGCCGTCCGGAGACCGCGGCGGCGAGGGCGTCCCACGAGTCGGGGCCGCCCGGCGTCGGTGACGCGGTCGGGGTCCCCGTGGGGCCGGGCGTCCTCGTGGCCGACGGGGACCGGGACGGGGACGGCGCCGGTCGGCTGCACGCGGCGAGCACCCCGGCGATCCCGAGTCCGACTCCCCCGGCGAGCACCGCACGCCTGGTGGCGGGACGGGTCACGGTCCGGAGACCCCGCCGCCGGCGCCGGTGATGCCCGGGTGCGCGGCCTTCGACAGCCCCTCGGTCACCGAGTGCGCTGCCTCGGCGTCCGCTCTCGCCTGTGCCCCGAGCCGCGGGTCGGCCGGTCCGAGGTGCGCGAGGCGCTTCGCTCGTCGGTGGTTCTGCACCTCGAGCACGGTGATGACGGCGGCGATCAGCACCGCGACGCCGATCACGATCCACACGATGGTCATGACGTCCCCTCTCGTCCCGGGGTCTCGGACCCCGTGCCCGCGAGCGTACCCGAGCTGCTGATCCGGGTGGCCCCGGCCCACTCGTGCACCCACTCCGGCACCGACAGGTCCCGGTCGGTCGCGCCCGCGGCCTCGAGCAGTTCCGACGGGGACACCGTCCCGCCGGTGCGCAGCAGGAACCGTGCCTGCACCACGGCCCGTGCCACCACGGTCCCGCGGCGGACGAACGTCTGCTCCAGGTAGGCCGCGCGGTCGTCCATCCCGAGCACGTGGGTCACGAGTTCGAACCGCTGGCCGAGCGTCAACGACCGCTTGTACGTGATCGTCTGCGCCGACACGACCGGGTACCAGCCGCGCTCGGCGATCGCACCCCAGAACCCCGAGCGCAGCATGAGGTCGAGCCGCCCGAGGTCGAGCATCGACAGGTACTTCCCGTTGTTCACGTGCCGCAGCGGGTCGAGGTCGGTCAGGGTCACCCGGAACGGCGTACGGACCTCGTCCCAGAGCGTCGGTCGCCGTCCGCCGATCGCGGGGCGGAGCCGGACGCGCAACTGGAGCAGGAACAGCCGGAAGTACAGGTTCACGCCACGATCACACCAGGGTCGGGCCACGAACGCGCGGAACCTTGGAGGAACCGCACGAACCGGCATTCCCGGCTGACGGGTCCGGTCAGTGCCTCCCTCCAACCGAGGGACCCGGAGTAGACCTGCACCCATGCAGACACGCAAGCTCGCAGACCTCGAGGTCGGCCCCGTCGGCCTCGGCACCATGGGCATGAGCGCCTTCTACACGGGCGCCGGCACCGACGACGACGAGTCGATCCGCACCATCCACCGCGCGATCGACCTCGGCGTCACCCTGTTCGACACCGCCGAGGCGTACGGCCCCTACACGAACGAGGACCTGCTCCGCCGGGCCCTCGGAGACCGCCGCGACGACGTCGTCATCGCGACGAAGTTCGGCCTCATCACGCACACCGCCGGCGAGGAGACGCCCGCCACGGGCCGCGGCATCAGCTCCGCACCGGAGTCCGTGCGCGAGGCGCTCGAGGGCTCGCTCCGCCGCCTCGGCACCGACCACATCGACCTGTACTACCAGCACCGCGTCGACCCGGCCGTCCCGATCGAGGACGTCATCGGTCAGCTCGCCGGCTTCGTGCAGGAGGGCAAGATCCGTCACATCGGGCTCTCCGAGGCGAGCGCCGCGACGATCCGGAAGGCCCACGCGGTCCACCCGATCACGGCCCTCCAGAGCGAGTACTCGCTGTGGACCCGGGACCCCGAGGGCGACGTGCTCGACACCCTCCGCGAGCTCGGCATCGGCCTCGTGCCGTACTCGCCGCTCGGCCGCGGGTTCCTGACGGGAGCGATCACGAAGCCGTCCGACCTGGACGCCGACGACTTCCGCCTGGCGAACCCGCGCTTCCAGGAGGAGGCCTTCGCCGAGAACATGCGCATCGTCGACGCCGTCAAGGAGATCGCGACCGAGGCCGGCGGGACCCCGGCTCAGGTGGCGCTGGCGTGGCTGCTCGCGCAGGGCGACGACGTCGTGCCGATCCCCGGCACGAAGCGGGTCTCGCGACTCGAGGAGAACGTCGGCGCAGCCGACCTCACCCTGACCGCGGACCAGATCGCGCGCCTGTCGGCGCTGCCGGTGCCGACGGGTGACCGCTACCCCGACATGTCGACCATCGGTCGGTAGACGCGACCGGATGACGGCCTGGAGGCGCGGTGCCGGCTGGCACCGCGCCTCCAGGCCGTCTCGGCGTGCGTTCCGGGCGTCGGTCCGGTGACGGACGCGACCCACGCCCGTCATCCCGGCTCCGCGAGCGGGCGGAACATGCGCCGTTCGCCATGGGAGCCGTGCACATTTCGCCCGCTCACGCGCTGCGGGGTCGGACACATGCCCCGCGCGGCATGGGATCAGCTGCCTCGGTAGGTGCTGTAGGCGAACGGGCTGAGCAGGAGCGGCACGTGGAGGTGCTCGGTCCCGTCCACGGTGAAGGCCACGACGACGAACGGGTGGAACGACGGCACCCCGGCGGCGCGGTGGTACGCGCCGGTGTCGAAGCGCAGCTGGAGGTCGCCTCGCGGCAGGACGTCCGGCCCGAGGGCAGCGCGTCCGTCGGTGTCGGTGGTGCCGGTCGCGAGGACGTCGCCGTCGACGGTGCTCAGCACGAGGCCCACCCCCGCGGCGGGTGTGCCCCGGGTCGCGTCGAGGACGTGCGTGGTCAGCTGGGCGACGGCGAAGGTCGCGCGGATGCGGTGCAGCGCGATGTCCGCGAGGGCACCGGCGGCCTCGGCGACCTCCACGTCGGGATCGTTGCCGAGCCGCCGTCGGAGCTCGGCGAGGAGCTCCTCGGGCGTCCGGCCGGCCGCGCGCACGAGGAACACCCGGCCGAACCGCCGCTCGTACTCGGCGTTCCCCGTGGCGATCGCCCCGGCGACGTCGTCGTCCGCGGTGCGCATGGCCGACTGCTCCCGGGCTGACGAGGCATCGCTGCCCCGCTCACCGATCCGCGGGTGCTGCGCGAGGGCGGCGTCGAGCTCGGCGGCGCCCCACCCCCGGGCCTCGGCGGCGGCACGCGCCAGGAGCGCTGCGACGGAGCCGTACGGTCGTCCGGCAGCGAGTGCGTCGGCCCACGCCGGGACGGCCGCCCACCCGGTGGCCGTGGCGACCGCGTCGGAGACGGTCGCGTCGTCGAGATCGCCGATGTCCATGCCGCCACGCTACGGAACGCCCGTTTCACGGGGGTTACGCCGTGGTTTCCCACGCGACGTGGCCGACGGTCCCGGAACGGTCGCCGCTGCGGGACGGGAGGCGCGGGTCGGGCCCGCACCGCGCCTCCCGTCCCGCAGGTGCGCACCTCGACGACGTCTGCGCGCGCTGCACGCCGCGCACTCGTCGTCCGCGTGCGCAGTCGCGACTAGACCTCCGCGGCGAAGGACGCCGCGCGGAGCTGCAGGTCCTCGATCCGCTGCAGCCGTGCAGCCTCGACGTCGTAGCCCTCGTAGGCGAGCGGCGGCGTCCGCCGGACGTTGCGCGAGCACTGGAAGTCCTGGCAGACGAGCGTGCCGACCGTGTTGCCGTTGCGACCCGCCTTGCCGGACCGCTTCGCGCTGTAGAACACGACGTCGTTGGGGAGCTTCACGTCCTGGCACCACGAGCACTGCGCCCGGGCACGGGGCGAGGCCTCGGCCTGCCGGAAGAGGATGCCGACGAGGTCGCCCTCGAGGGTCGGCACGACGGCGTACGCGCGCCGGGCGAGCTTCGGGTCGCGCCAGCCGAGGTAGTCGAGTGCGTCCCAGTCGACGGTCTCGAGGTCGGCGGGCAGCGTGAGGTCGCCGGTCTCCTTGCGGGAGGCGTTGACGAAGGACGTGCGGATGGTCTTCTCGCTGATGGGCAGCATGGTGGTTCGCTCTCGGACGGGCCCGGGGCACGCGGACGCATGCCGCACCGGGCGGAGGGTTCAGGGTTCGATGACGGCGGCCGCACCGAACGGTGCGACCGGGGGCATCACGCCCTGATGTCGGCGAAACGGGCGCCGACCACCTCCTGGAAGCTCACCCGACCAGCCTACGTCGACGTGTCAAGCCGGGTGCGGCTGGGCGGTGAGGAGGACGAGCGAGCCCTCGAACGTCGGCTGCGTGCGGAGCGCGCCGTGGGCTCGGTCCCACTCGCCGGACTCGAGGGCCGTCCGGAGCGCGGCGACGGATCGCCGCGCGGCCATCTCGTCGACGGAGCTCCACGCCGCGTCCGCCCGTCGTGCGCCCGGGTCGAGGAGGCGTTCCGGCCGCGCGTAGTACGCCTCGGAGAACCCGTCGACGCACGTGAACGGGATCGGCAGACGCGTGGTCGTCACCGCGTCGTCGGCGAGGGCGGCCGCGATCCGGGCGAGCGCGGGATACCGCCGGGCCTCGGTCGCCATGACCTCGGGGGCGTACTCGGCGAGCCAGAAGTCCTCGACACGGTCGGGGTCGCACGTCAGGATCACGATCGGACCCCGGGTCACCCGGCGCAGCTCGGCCAGCCCACGCCCGAGGTCGCCCCACTCGTCCACGGAGAAGGTCGTCATCGCGGCGTCGAACGTGTCGTCGGCGAACGGCAGGTCCTCGGCGGTGGCGTCGACCGCGGTCACCTCGCGGTCGGTGGGCTCGTAGGACCCGGCGCCGGCGCCGGCGCCCACGTCGAGGACCGTCCGGGCGTCGCCGAGGGCCTTCGCGATCGCCCGGGCGAAGGACGGCTCCGGCCGACGGTACTTGCGGTGGTCCTGACCGATGCGGGCGGAGTCGGCGTCCCCCGCTGAACCGTCCGTCGTCCTCGTCACGGCCCCAGCCTACGGACCGGGCCTGTTACGGTCGGGCCATGGTATCCGGGGGATACGCCGTCGTCAGTGTCCTGTACATCGCGTTCGTCGTGGCGCTCGCCGTGCTGACGGTCGCGCTCATCGTGCTCGTGTTCGCCGCGATCCGCGTGCTGCGGCTGTCCGCGACGGAGCGGCAGCTGCGCATCGAGCGGCTGCGGTACGACGCCGCCGTCGACGGCATCGACGACCACGGTGCCGGCCCGGACGAGACAGGTCCCGCGACCCCGACCGCCTGACCGTCGACGCGCGGGGGGTCAGTCGACCGACTCGGTCTCCGACTCGCGCAGCGCCGCGTAGTGCTCGGCACGCTCGGTCGCAGCCCACGACCCGAGGAGCGCCAGGGACCGCTCGGACTCGCTGCCGGGTTCGGCCGAGTACGAGAACATCACCAGGCCCGGGTCCGCGACGAGTTCCAGCGCCTCGTAGTCGAGCCGGAGCTCACCGACGATCGGGTGCACGAGCCGCTTCTTGCCGGTGCGGTGCATCCGGACGTCGTGGGCGGCCCACCACGTGCGGAACTCCTCGCTCCGGGTCGACAGCTCGCCGACGAGGGTCACGAGTCCGGGCTCGCACGGGTTCGAGACCGCGGCCGCACGGAGGATCGCCACCGCGTCCCGAGCGGTCTGCGCCCAGTCCGCGAAGAACTCCTTCGCCGCGGGGTCGAGGAACGTGAAGCGCGCGGTGTTCACCGGGCGGCCGGGGCCCGCGAACATCGGCGCGTACAGCGCGCGGCCGAGCTCGTTCGTCGCGACCACGTCACCGCGCTCGTTCCGCACCCAGGCGGGCGCTCCCGTGATCGAGTCGAGCAGCCGCTGCACACCGGGGCGCACGCGGGTCGGGACGTTGCGGTGCATGACCTTCACGCCGGCGTTCGCCAGGCGGGCGAGGTCCCACAGGTGCACGCGCTCGTCCTCGTCGAGCTGCAGCGCACCGGCGAGCCCCTCGAGCACGCTGTCCGAGACGCCCTTGAGCGAGCCCCGCTCGAGCCGCGTGTAGTAGTCGACGCTGACGCCGGCGAGCATGGCGACCTCGTGCCGACGCAGCCCCGGCACCCGTCGGACACCACCGCCGAACGACGGCATGCCGACCTGCTCGGGAGTGAGCCGCGCCCGCCTCGAGGACAGGAAGTCGCGGATCTCGTTGCGCACGTCGATACCCATGCGACGAGCGTACGTCCCGTGGCTGGTACCGCGGCAGGCCCTGCCCGTACCCGGGACGGACGGACGGGAGGCGTGGGGCGGGTCCGCACCGTCCTCCCTCGCAGGCTCGGTCGGCGCGCCCCGCGCAACGCTCCGCGTTGCCGCCGAGCGGGGCGCGCCCGCGTCAGGCGGTGACGTCGGCCGTGATGCGGACGCGCGCCACGCGGTGACCGTCCATGGCGGTCACCTCGAGCCGGTGGCCGCCGACCTCGACGACGTCCCCGACCTCGGGCACGCGGTCCAGCGCCACCTGCACCAGGCCGCCCACCGTCTCGTAGTCGCCGTCGGGGAGGGCCGGGCCGCCGTCGGCCACGAGGTCCTCGAGCACGGTCGCCCCGTCGACGCCGTCGTGCTCGGCCGCGGGCTCGTCGTACTCGTCGCGGATGCGTCCGACGAGGTCCTCGAGCAGCGCCTCGAGCGTCACCATGCCCGCGCTGCCGCCGTACTCGTCGACGACCAGGGCGATCTGGTGTCCCTCGGTGCGCATGTCCGCGATCGCACTCGACAGCGACTTCGTCTCGGGCAGCGCGAGCACTGGACGCACGAGGGTCGACACCGGTGCGGTGGGGTCCTCCGGGCGCAGCAGGTCCCGCAGGTGGACGAACCCGTCGACGTGGTCCCGCGTGCCGTCGGTGACGAGGTACCGGGTGTGCCCGAGGTCGATGGCGTGGTCGGTGGCCGCGGCGATCGAGGTGCCCGCGTCGATCGTGGACACGTCGTACCAGGGCCGCATCGACTCGCGGAGGATCCGGTCGCCCGCGTCGAGGGCGCTCCGGGCGATCCGGCGTCCCTGGGCGTCGATGGCGTCGTGGTCCTCGACGAGACCGCGGAGCTCCTCGGTGCTCATCGACTCGCTCCGGGCGTTCGGGTCCCCGCCGAGCAGCCGCACGACGGTGTCGGTCGACTTCGAGAGCAGCCAGATCACCGGGCGCATGAGCGTGGCGAACCGGTCGAGCGTCGGGGCCACGGCCATCGAGAAGCCCTCGGCCCGCTGCAGGGCGAGCCGCTTCGGCACGAGCTCGCCGAAGACCAGCGAGAGGTAGGCGATCACGAGGGTCATCAGCACCAGTGCCACCGTCTCGGCAGCACCCTGCTCGAGCCCGAGGCCCGTGAACAGCGGTGCGACGTCCGGAGCGATCGACGATGCGCCGTACGCGGCCGAGAAGAACCCGGCGACGGTCACGCCGATCTGCACGGCGGAGAGGAAGCGGTTCGGGTCGCGGCCGAGCTCGGCGACCCGCATCCCCCGGGACCCGCGGCGCTCGAGCTGCTGCAGCTGGGATTCACGGAGGGAGACGAGGGCGATCTCGGCTGCGGCGAACACGCCACCGACGAGCACGAAGAGGACCACGAGCCCGAAGGCGATCCAGGTGTCGGGTCCCATCAGCGGGTTGCCGGCTCAGATCGGCGACGGGCGGGCGGTCTGTGACAATCGTCCATGCCTGTGAGCATGCACAGGGAACCTGATCAGGCGGTGAGGGAACGCCCGATGCGCGCTTCGAGCCAGGCTTCCGGGTCGATCGGGGTCTCGCCGTCCATCAGGACCTCGAGGTGGAGGTGCGCCCCGGTCGAGACCCCGGAGGAGCCGACCTTGCCGATGAACTGCCCGGCCTCGACGGTGTCGCCGACCTTCAGTGGCGAGGAGCCGGGGATCATGTGGCCGTAGAGCGTCGAGACCTCGCGCCCGTCGATCACGTGGTCGATGATCACCGCGGTGCCGTACGAGAAGTACGTGCCGGAGACCCGGACGGTCCCCGCGGCCACGGCACCGATCGGCGCGCCCATGCCCGGGTTGAAGTCGAGGCCCTGGTGGAGCGACGAGCAGGCGCCGCACGGAGCCGAGCGGTAGCCGAAGCCCGAGCTCATCCGTACCGGCCCGGGGAACGGCGACCGGACCTCGCCGCCGTAGGACACCGACGTGCCCGGGGCCCCGGCCGAACCGCCGCCGACCGTGAAGCCGTCGCGGTCGAGGGCGGAGGCGGAGATCGCCTGCGTCACGGCGTAGTCCTGCGTGCGGACGGAGGGTGCGAGGGTCGCGGTCGCGATCGAGGTGCCGGCGCTGGCGTGCGCGGGCATCGCGGACGCGGCGAACATCGCGAGGGCGGCGAGGGCGCTCGTGAGCGTCACGCGGCTGGCGCGGCGGGATCTGGAGGCGCGGGTCGCCCGGGCGACGGCGGGCACGCTGGGTGCGGGGCGACGGACGACGCGCTGGATGCGGGCGTCGAC
>NZ_JABXGF010000030.1:0-45233 GCF_025407985.1 Curtobacterium sp. C2H10
CCCGGGCGCTGCCCGAAGCCGTTCGGACGGCCTGCCTGCCCGGGACCACCGGGACGCGGAGCGCCCGGACGGGGAGCACCCGGACGCGGCGGGGCCGGACGCGGGATGCCGTTGCCGCCACCGGCGCCGGCGGCGGGGCGCTGGCCCATGCCCTGGTTGGACGAGTACGGGTTGTTGCCCGGACGCGGCGGGCGCGAGCCCATGCCCTGGCTCGACGCGTAGGGGTTGTTGCCGGGGCGTGCGCCCGGCTTCGGGCCACCCGGCTTGGGGCCGGCTGCGGCACCGGGCTTCGGAGCGCCGCCGGGCTTGACGGCGTCGTCCTTCGGCTCGGCTGCTGCGTCGGGGCCGGCGTCGCCGGACTTCTCGGCAGCGGCCTTCTCGGCAGCGGCGGCCTTGCGAGCGGCCTCGGCCTCGGCCTGTCGCTGGGCGACGGACTTCGGGGCGGCCGGGGTCGGCACGTCGGCGGCGGGCGCCTGCACCTCGGGCTCGGGCTCGGGGGTGGGTGCCGGACGGGCCGGACCCGGGCGGGGGCCGCCGGGCTTCGGTGCGCCCGACTTCGGCGCCGCGGTCTTGGCGGGCGCGCTCGGGGTCTGTGCCGCAGCGGGCTTCGACGCCGAGGCGCCGTCAGCCTGCAGCGCAGCACGGAGCTTGCGCGCGACGGGGGGTTCGACACTGGAGCTCGGGCCCTTGACGAACTCGCCGAGTTCCTTGAGCTTCTCCATTGCGGTCTTGCTGTCGACACCGAGTTCGGATGCGATCTCGTGTACGCGTGGTTTTGCCACTGTTCTCCTTCACGGGTCCCACCCCGTGGAGGGGCAGGACTCAATGGATGACGGGTCTCATTTCGAGCCGCTCATCAGTTGTCCATAAGCCGTTCAGCCTGTTCTGTCATGTCCTGGTCGCGTGCCTGTGGTTCGGGGCGCCGGAGCGCTTCGAGGTAGTCACGCACCGCGGACGTGTCCGGTTCATGATCGAGCCGGAGCGCCCGGCGGTACGCCTTGCGCTTGACGGCCCGATCATGTGCTTCGACGGTCGGGGTGAGCCACGCTCCCCGCCCCGGCATGACTGCCTTCGGGTCCGCCACGACACGACCGTCGCTCAGGGCGACGACACGGAGGAGGGAGGACCGGGGAGCACGACGGCGACTGCCGATGCATGTTCTGACGGGAACCACCTTACTCCTCCCTCTCGACGACCGCGATCCGGCACGCCCGGACCGGACGTGCCACGAGCGAAACCGTCAGTCCTCGCCGTCCAGGATCGAGTCCGGCTGGATGTCGATCCGGGCGCCCGTGAGCTTCGCGGCGAGGCGGGCGTTCTGCCCTTCCTTGCCGATCGCGAGCGACAGCTGGTAGTCCGGCACGAGGGCGCGGACGGCCTTCGTCGAGGCGTCGAGCACGAAGGCGCTCGTCACCTTTGCCGGCGACAGGGCGCTGGCGACGAACGACGCCAGGTCGGACGAGTAGTCGACGATGTCGATCTTCTCGGCGCCGAGCTCCGTCGTCACGGCACGGACGCGGGCACCGAGCTCGCCGATGCACGCACCCTTCGCGTTCACACCGGGCTCGTTCGCCTTGACCGCGATCTTCGTGCGGTGGCCGGCCTCGCGCGCGAGGGAGGTGATCTCCACGACGCCGGACGCGATCTCCGGGACCTCGAGCGCGAACAGCTTGCGCACCAGGCCGGGGTGGGTGCGCGAGACCGTGATCTGCGGACCCTTCATGCCGCGGCCGACGCTCGTCACGTAGACGCGCAGCCGTGCACCGTGCTTGTAGTCCTCGCCGGGCACCTGCTCCTCCGGCGGCAGGATCGCCTCGACGGTGCCGAGGTCGACGTGCACCATCTTCGGGTTCGGGCCCTGCTGGACGATGCCCGCGACGATGTCGCCTTCCTTGCCGCGGAACTCGCCGAGGATCTTGTCGTCGCCGATGTCGCGCAGGCGCTGGTTGATGACCTGCTTGGCGGCGAACGCGGCGATGCGACCGAAGTCGCTGGGCTGGTCGACGGCCTCGCCGATCACGGTGCCCTCGTCGTCGCGCTCGGGCACGTAGACCGAGACCTCGCCCGACTTGCGGTCGAGCTCGACGCGGACGTCCGCGTCGACGGGCTCCTCGTTCTCGGTGCGGTGCTTCTGGTACGCCGTCAGGATGGCCTGTTCGATGATCTGGACGAGTTCGTCGAACGGGATCTCCCGCTCACGCTCCATGAGTCGCAGGACTGCGAGATCGATCTTCACCGAGGGCCTCCGTATTCAGATGAGTCGCTCCCGCGGATGGAACCGCGCGGAAGTCGGCGACCAGACTACCGCACTGCGGGTCACGGACCCGGCCGGACGACGGACGGGAGGGACGGTGCCAGCTGGCACCGTGCCTCCCGTCCGCCGTGTCGTCACGTCGAGGACGTGACCCGCTAGATCGCGCGGACCGCCTCGAGCAGCTCGGCGACCGGCACGTCGCGGCGTTCGCCGCTCGCCCGGTTCCACAGCTCGACGACGCCGTCGGCGGCGCCGCGGCCGGCGACGACGACGATCGGCATGCCGAGCAGCTCGGCGTCGCGCAGCTTCACCCCGGGCGAGACCTTCGGACGGTCGTCGTAGAGGACCTCGAACCGCTCACCCTCGAGCTCGGCGACGATCGACGTGGCCAGGTCGTAGGCGACCTCGTCCTTGCCGGTCGCGACGACGTGCACGTCGAACGGTGCGACGTTCTTCGGCCAGGCGAGGCCCTTCTCGTCGTTGTGCGCCTCGGCGAGGATCGCGAGGATGCGCGTCACGCCGATGCCGTACGAGCCCATCGTGACCGTGGCGAGCTTGCCGTTCTCGTCCTGCACCTTGAGGCCGAGCGCCTCGGCGTACTTGCGGCCGAGCTGGAAGACGTGGCCGATCTCCATGCCGCGCGCGGTCTCGAGCGGGCCGGAGCCGTCGGGGGCCGGATCACCGGCACGGACGTCGGACACCTCGGCGACGCCGTCGGCCACGAAGTCACGACCGGCGACGAGGCCGGAGACGTGCACGCCGCGCTCGTTCGCGCCCGTGATCCACGCGGTGCCGTCGACCACGCGGGGGTCGACGAAGTAGCGGATGCCCGTCGTGCTCTCGGCACCGAGGACCTGCGGGCCGATGTAGCCCTTGACCAGGCCCGTGTGCTTGCGGAAGTCGTCGTCACCGGCGGGCTCGACCTCGGCCGGGGCGAAGGCCACCTCGGCGCGCTTCAGGTCGACGTCGCGGTCACCCGGGAGCCCGACGACGACGATCTCGCGCGTGCCGTCGAGGTGCGTCAGGGCGAGCACGACGTTCTTCAGCGTGTCGGCGGCCGTCCAGGGGGCGCCGTCGCGCGGTGCGATCTCGTTCGCGTGCGCCACGAGCGTCTCGATCGTCGGGGTGTCCGACGCGGGCAGGAGCACGGGTTCGGGCTGCCCTTCGATCGGCAGGGCGTCCGGCACCGGGGTGACGTAGGCCTCGACGTTGGCCGCGTAGCCGCCGGCACTGCGGACGAAGGTGTCCTCGCCGACGCCGATCGGGTGCAGGAACTCCTCGGACTTCGACCCGCCCATCGCGCCGGCGTCCGCCTTGACGATGACGTACTCGAGACCGAGTCGGGCGAAGATCTTCTCGTAGGCGTCGCGCATGACCTGGTAGCTGCGCTCGAGGCCCTCGTCGGTGAGGTCGAACGAGTACGCGTCCTTCATGGTGAACTCGCGGCCGCGCAGGAGTCCGGCGCGGGGGCGTGCCTCGTCGCGGTACTTGTCCTGGATCTGGAACAGCGTGACGGGAAGGTCCTTGTACGAGCCGTACAGGTCCTTCACCAGGAGCGCGAACATCTCCTCGTGCGTGGGCGCGAGCAGGTAGTCGGCACCCTTGCGGTCCTGCAGGCGGAACATGCCGTCGCCGTACTCGGTCCAGCGGTTCGTCGCCTCGTACGGCTCGCGCGGCAGGAGCGCCGGGAGCAGGACCTCCTGCGCGCCGGCGGCGACCATCTCGTCGCGGATGATCGCCTCGATGCGGGCGCGGACCTTCAGACCGAGCGGCAACCACGCGAAGATCCCCGGGGACTGGCGACGGACGTAGCCGGCGCGGACGAGGAGCTTCGCGCTCGTCACCTCGGCGTCGGAGGGGTCGTCGCGGAGCGTACGGAGGAACAGATGCGAAAGCCGTGTGACCACGGGGCAAGCCTAGCGGCGCGTGGGAGTGGGTGCGGCGGGCGTCTGCGGTCGGGAGGCGCGGTGCGGGCTGGCACCGCGCCTCCCGTCCTGCGTTCGGTCCGGTGTGCGGCACTTCGTGAGCAGAAGAGGTCGGGTGCGTTCGCGCGACCCGACCTCTTCTGCTCACAAAAGCGCTGCGGGCGCTGCGCGCCCGCGCCCGCGCGCGCGCGCCTACGACGTGACGACGAGCGGCTTGCCGGTGCCGGCCGCCGGCCCCATCTCGTCGGCGAGACGGTTCGCCTCGGTGATCAGGGTCTCGACGATCTCGGCTTCCGGAACCGTCTTGATGACCTCGCCCTTGACGAAGATCTGCCCCTTGCCGTTGCCGGACGCGACGCCGAGGTCGGCCTCACGCGCCTCGCCCGGGCCGTTCACGACACAGCCCATGACGGCGACGCGGAGCGGCACGGTCATGCCCTCGAGCCCCTTCGTCACGTCGTTCGCCAGCTGGTAGACGTCGACCTGGGCCCGGCCGCAGCTGGGGCACGAGACGATCTCGAGCTTGCGCTCGCGGAGGTTGAGCGACTGCAGGATCTGCAGGCCGACCTTGACCTCTTGCGCGGGCGGGGCGGAGAGGGACACACGGATGGTGTCGCCGATGCCCTCGGCCAGCAGGATGCCGAACGCCGTGGCGCTCTTGATGGTGCCCTGGAACTCCGGGCCGGCCTCGGTCACGCCGAGGTGCAGCGGCCAGTCCCCCGCCGCGGCGAGCTGCCGGTAGGCCTTCACCATGACGATCGGGTCGTTGTGCTTGACCGAGATCTTGAAGTCGTGGAAGTCGTGCTCCTCGAACAGGGAGGCTTCCCACACGGCGGACTCGACGAGCGCCTCGGGCGTGGCCTTGCCGTACTTCTGCAGCAGGCTCGGCTCGAGGGAACCGGCGTTGACGCCGATGCGGAGCGAGACGCCGGCGTCCTTCGCGGCCTTGGCGATGGCGCCGACCTGATCGTCGAACTTCCGGATGTTGCCCGGGTTCACGCGGACCGCGGCGCACCCGGCGTCGATGGCCTGGAAGACGTACTTCGGCTGGAAGTGGATGTCGGCGATCACCGGGATCTGCGACTTCTTCGCGATGATCGGCAGCGCGTCGGCGTCGTCCTGGCTCGGCACCGCCACGCGGACGATGTCGCAACCGGACGCCGTGAGCTCGGCGATCTGCTGGAGGGTCGCGTTGATGTTCGTCGTCGGCGTCGTGGTCATCGACTGGACGGACACCGGCGCGTCGCCGCCCACGAGCACCTTGCCGACCCGGATCTGCCGGGACTTGCGGCGCGGGCTCAGGGTTTCGGGGACTTTCGGCAGACCGAGGTTCACTGCAGGCACGAGGTGCACTCTACGCGCTCCCGGTGACGCCCAGCCCCGCGCACGCGTGATGCTCAGATGACGGTGATGAGCGGCGCGTAGAGCCGCATCGCCGCGAGGGCGCGCTCGTGGTCCTCGTCGCTCGCCCCGGCGCACGCGTCCGCCACGACGGTCACCGTCGCGCCGGCGTCCGCGGCCGCCAGCGCGGTCGACAGGACGCAGCAGTCGGTGGACACCCCGACCAGGACGAGGTGCGGGTGGTCACCGGTGACGGCCTGGAGGCGCGTCCCCCACTTGCCGAAGGTCGTCTCGGTGACGACGGGGTCGCGTCGGTCCGCCGCGGCGGTCGCGAACGGTTCGGTCAGGTCCCAGAGCGGATCGGTGTGCGGCACGAGCGCGAACGACCAGTCCCGGTAGTAGGGCACCCAGGCACCCCGCGGGTGCTCCGGAGCGACGAAGCGGGTGAACACCGTGCGGCCGGTGAACCGCGGGAGCAGGCGCTCGATCCCGGCGGCGGCGTGGTCGAAGCGCCCGGTGGCCCAGGGGCTCTCGCCCGTGAAGACCTCCTGCATGTCGACGACGACGAGCCACGCGTCCTCCGGTACCCCGGCGACGGCGGCCTCGACCGCGCTCATGCCTGCTCCTGCCGGCGGACCGAGCCGCGGGCGAACAGCAGGGTGCCGAGGAACCCGACGACGAGCGCCACGAGCACCCCGAGGTTCGCGTACGCCCAAGCGCCGGTTCGCCCGCCGAGACCGAACGGCTCGAGCAGGTACCCCTGCCAGTTGAGCCAGGACGGCACGCCGTACGTGTTCGTCACCAGGCCCCAGCCGAGCGCGGTCCCCACGACGACGAGGCCGACGGCGAGCCAGCGCACGTCGCCGTACCGGCCACGGCGGTCCTCGAGCTCCCGCTCGGCGTACGGAGCCCGGCGGATCACGACGTCGGCGACGAAGATCCCGCACCACGCGGCGATCGGCACGCCGAGCGTCACGAGGAACGCCTGGAACGGCTGGATGAACGAGTCGGCGAAGAACACCACGTAGACGGCGCCCGCCACCATGAACACGCCGTCGACCCCGGCCGCGACGGGCCTCGGGATGCGGATGCCGGCGCTCAGCAGAGCCAGTCCGGAGCTGTAGATGTCGAGCACCGCACCGCCGACGAGTCCGAGGACCGCGACGAGGGCGAACGGGATGAGGAACCACACCGGCAGCACGGTCGTCAGCGCACCGATCGGGTCGGCGGCGATCGCCGTGTTGAGGTCCTTCGACGAGCCGGCGAGCAGGACGCCGAGCACGACGAGCACGATCGGCGCGAGCGCCCCGCCGAACGTGGTCCACCAGACGACCCCGCGGGTCGAGGCCGACCGTGGCAGGTAGCGCGAGTAGTCCGCGGCGGCGTTCACCCAACCGAGGCCGAACCCGGTCATCACGAGCACGAGGGCGCCGACGACGTTCTGCGCGCTCCCGGCCGGCAGCGCGGCGATCGCACCGAGGTCGATCGAGGGCAGCGCGAGCACCACGTAGACGATCGTCAGCACCGCGGTGATGACCGTGATCCACGTCTGCAGTCGCATGATCACGTCGAACCCGGCGATGCCCGCACCGACGACGAGTGCGGCGACGACCACGAGTGCGACGAGCTTCGTCAGGACACCGCCGTCCCACCCGAGCTCCCGGAACACCGTCGACGTGGCCAGGACCGCCGCCGACGCGAGCGCGGTCTCCCACCCGACGGTGAGGATCCAGCTGAGGAACGCCGGCAGCCGGTTCCCCCGGACGCCGAACGCCGCGCGGCCGAGCACCATCGTCGGTGCCGAGCCCCGTTTGCCGGCGATGGCGACGATCCCGCACAGCAGGAACGAGAACGCGACCCCGATGACGGAGACGATCGTGGCCTGCCAGAAGGAGATGCCGAACCCGAGGACGAACGAGCCGTACGACAGGCCGAGCACCGAGATGTTCGCGGCGAACCACGGCCAGAAGAGGTCCCTCGGACGTCCCTTCCGGTCGGACTCGGCGATGACGTCGGTGCCCTGCCGCTCGACCGTGCGGACTTCCGGAGCTGTGCTCATGTGCGAAAGCGTAGTGCGCGGCCGAGACCTCGTCGCTACCCGAACAGGTTCACGGGGCGCACGATGTCGGCGTAGATGAGCAGGGCGCTCATGCCGGCGAGCAGGACCACGACGACCATCGTCAGCGGCATCGTCTTCGCGAGGTCGATCGGCCCCGGGTCCGCCTTGCCGACCAGCGTGAAGGAGCGGCGCTTCACGGCCTCCCACAGGGCGCCGGCGATGTGGCCGCCGTCCAGCGGCAGGAGCGGCACCATGTTCAGGACGAACAGGCCGATGTTCAGCGAGGCGAGCAGTCCGAGGATCGTGTACGCCTTGTCGACCACCGGCACGCCGCTCATCGACGAGACCTCGCCGATCGCGCGGCCGACGCCGACGACCGACACCGGGCTGTCCTGCGACCGCTCCTGCGAGCCGAACGCCGCGTTCCACACCGCGACGAGCCGCTGCGGCAGGTCGATGATGAGGTGCGCCGACGCCGAGATCTGCGCCCCGGTGGCCGGCAGCACCGCGGCCGGCGACTGCCGGACGAGCGACTGGCCGATGCTCACGCCGACGACGCCGACCTGCTGTGTCTTCGTGCTGCCGTCGTCGTTCTTCGCGACCGTGCCGTCGGCGGTGTAGACGTCCCGCGTGGCGGTCGTCGGCGTGATGTGCAGCGTCTTCTCGGCCCCGTCGCGGGACACCACGACGGTGACGTCCTCGCCGGCGGACCGCTGGAAGACCTCGGAGACCTGGGCGATCGTCGGGTCCTGCTTCCCGTCGACCGAGAGCACGACGTCGCCCGACCGGATGCCGGCCTGCTTCGCCGGCGACACGGCGTCCCCGGAGGTGCACGTCGTCGCCTGGCTCGTCGGCAGCACGCAGTCGACGCTCGACGTGAACGTGGTCGTCGGCGCACCGAACCCGACGAGCAGCACCCCGAACAGCACGATGCCGATCACGAGGTTCATCGCCGGACCAGCGACCATCACGATGATCCGCTTCCACGGGGTCAACCGGTAGAACGCACGCGAGTCGTCGCCGCCGGAGTCCGCGATCTGCTCGGCGCTCGCCTGCCGTGCGTCCTGCACGAAGGCGCCGTACATGCCCGTGTTCGTGATCGCACTCGGTCGCCCGGACGCCCGCGGCTTGAGCATGCCGACCATCGAGATGTAGCCGCCGAGCAGGATCGGGCGGATGCCGTACTCGGTCTCGCCCCGCCTGAACGACCATATCGCCTTGCCGAAGCCGAGTGAGTACTGGGTCACCTTGACGTTGAACAGCTTCGCGAAGGACAGGTGCCCCAGCTCGTGGAGTCCGATCGAGACCAGCAGGCCGATGATGAAGACGACCACGCCGAGGACGAAGAGCAGGACGGTTTCGACGGTCACCGGGAAAGGGTACGGGACGGTTCCCATGACCGAGCCGAGCGCACCCTGGGAGGTGCGCCGCGCCTCCTGGACCGCCCGGTCCGTCTGCTCCCGCAGCCGTGCTGACGGACGGGAGGCGCGACTCGCCTCAGCGGGACAGCATGCGGTCGGCCGCGGTGCGCGCCCAGCGCTCCGCTGCCAGCACGCCCTCGAGGGAGGGCTCCCCCGCCGTGTGCTCGTCGACCACGCGCTCGACCGTGTCGACGATGTCGAGGAACCCGATCGCTCCCGCGTGGAACGCGGCCACGGCCTGCTCGTTCGCCGCGTTGAACACGGCCGGGAACGTGCCCCCGAGCTGCCCGACGCGCTTCGCGAGGGCGACCGCACCGAAGGCCTCGTCGTCGAGGGGCTCGAACGTCCAGGTGCTCGCCGTCGTCCAGTCGAGCGGCACCCCGACGCCCGGGACCCGGTCGGGCCACGCGAGACCGAGGGCGATGGGCAGCCGCATGTCCGGCGGCGACGCCTGTGCGATCGTCGAGCCGTCGATGAACTCGACCATCGAGTGCACGATCGACTGCGCGTGGACCGTCACGTCGATGCGGTCGTAGGGGACGCCGAAGAGCAGGTGGGCCTCGATGACCTCGAGGCCCTTGTTGACGAGCGTCGCGGAGTTCGTCGTGACCACGAGGCCCATGTCCCACGTCGGGTGGGCGAGCGCCTCGGCCGGGGTGACGTCCGTGAGGTCCGCGCGCGATCGCCCGCGGAACGGGCCGCCGCTCGCGGTGAGCACGAGCCGGCGGACCTCGTCCGTCGTGCCGGAGCGGAGCGCCTGGGCGATGGCGGAGTGCTCGCTGTCGACCGGGACGATCTGGCCGGGTGCAGCGGCGGCCTGCACGAGCGGGCCGCCCACGATGAGGCTCTCCTTGTTCGCCAGCGCCAGCGTGGCGCCGGACTCGAGCGCGGCCAGGGTGGGGCCGAGGCCGACCGACCCGGTGATGCCGTTGAGGACGACGTCGGCCTCGACGCTGCGGACCAGGCGTTCGGTGTCCGCGGTGCCGAAGGCGGTGTCACGGACGCCGAAGCGTGCGGCCTGCTCGGCGACCACGGCGCGGTTGCTGCCGGCGGTGAGGCCGACGACCTCGAAGCGGTCGGGGTTGCGGGCGACGACGTCGAGTGCCTGGGTGCCGATCGAGCCGGTGCTGCCGAGGATCGCGATGCGCCGCTTCTGGCGCACGGTCAGCCCTTGGCGAGGATGTCGACGACGAAGACGAGCGTGGCGTTCTTCGGGATGCCCGAGCCCTCCTGCGGGTTCGCGCCGTAGCCGTCCTCCGGCGTGACGACGATGAGGACCTGCGAGCCGACCTTCTGGCCGACCAGCCCGGTCACGAAGCCCTTGATGAGCGAGCCCTCGGAGATGGTGAAGGTCGTCGGGACGCCCTTCGACCAGGAGGAGTCGAACTCCTTGCCGGTGTCGTAGACGACGCCCTTGTACTGCACGAGTGCGGTGTCGCCGTCGGCGATGACGTCGCCGGTGCCCTGCTTGATGACCTCGGGCGTGGTCTTCGACGGTGCCGCGACGCCCTTGGGGATGGTGATCTCCGGCTCGCCGTCCGCCTTGTCCTGCACGGTCGGGAGCTTCGGGTCCTGCTCCTGGGCCTTCCCGGTGGCCTTCGTCGGGGTCTGCGCCACGACGTCGGCGACGACGACGATCTCGCCGCCGGTGTTGAAGCCGAGCGCCGACGACTGACCGACCGCCGCGATGCGGTCACCGACCTTCGAGCACGCCAGGAGGGCGCCGAAGCCCGAACCGCCCACCGAGAGGACCTGCGGGTTGCCCTGGTCGAAGCCGACCGTGCCGAGCTTCTTCGCGTCCGACGCCTGGTACACGCTGTACGAGACCTGCGCGTAGTCGCCCTCGTCCAGCGAGGCACCCTTGCCGCGCACGACCGTGCTCGCCTGGGGCTTGCTCGCCGTGAGGCCGCCCGTGAACTTCACCGTCGGTGCCGTGCTGCCGCCGAACGCACCGGACACCGTGATCGCCTTCGACGCCGAACCCGGGTCGGGGCAGGACGTGATGGCCGCGGCGGTCGCGCTCGACGACGCACTCGGGGTGGCGGTCGAGTCGCTCGACCCGGATCCGGAGCACGCGGCGAGTCCCAGCACGACGGCGGGGACGAGGGCGATCGGGAGGAGACGCAGACGCTTCACGAGGACCTAGTCTGCCGCACGGACCTTGGTGTGCGGGACGTGGTGCACAGGAAAGGCCACCGAGCGTGCGATGAAACAGAGGCTGTTCGCGGTGGCGTGGGCGGCCTCGGCGTCGGCGACGCGGTCCGCCTCGAGGATGGTGACCACCGGGTGCAGCGTCGCCTCGGTGAGCTCCCCGGAGCCGTCGCGGTTGAGGTTGAGGCTGGCCGTGGCGCGGTCCTCGTAGTCGACGACGGTGAAGCCCTCGGTCACGGCGACGTGGAGGTAGCTCAGCATGTGGCACTGAGCGAGGGACGCGACGACGAGCTCCTCGGGGTTCCAGCGGTCGCGGTCCCCGCGGAACGTCGGGTCGGCGGAGCCCTCGATGTCGTGCTTGCCCGCGGCGCGGACGTCGTGGTCGCGCCCGTAGTCGCGGTAGCCGCTCGTTCCGGTGCCGCGGTCGCCGGTCCAGTGGACGGAGACCTCGTAGGAGTGGTCGGACACGGTGGGCTCCTCGAAGATCAGTACGATTGCGGCATGACGGTGCTCTCCGACGTCCACACTGACCGCCATCCTCTCACCGCCGAGGGGTCGGTCGAACTGGCGGTCCTCGACCGCAACGGGTTCGACGAGAGCCGACACGTCGGTGCCGGGGTCGTCGTCGCCGCGGACGGCACCGTGATCGACGCCGTCGGTGACGTGCAGGCCAGCGTCTACCCCCGCTCCACGATGAAGCCCTTCCAGGCGCTCGCGGTCCGCCGTGCCGGAGCCGTGTTCTCCGACGAGGAGCTCGTCCTCACCACCGCGAGCCACGCCGGCACCCCCGCGCACCAGGCCATCGCGCTGCACATGCTCGAGTCGTACGACCACGTCGAGTCGGACCTCGGCTGCCCGCCGGACATGCCGTTCGACCGCGCCACCGCCCGCACCATGACCGAGCCGAGGCGCCTCGCGATGAACTGCTCCGGCAAGCACGCGGGCATGCTCGCGGCGTGCCGAGTGAACGGCTGGGACGAGGAGACCTACCTCGAGATGGCGCACCCGCTGCAGCAGCGCGTCCGCGAGACCGTCGAGGAGTTCACCCACGAGACCGTCGACGTCGTCGGGACCGACGGGTGTGGGGCCCCGGTGTTCCCCCTGACGCTTGCCGGACTCGCCCGCGGCTTCGCCGGTGTCGTCGCGCGGGCCGAGTCCGACACGGCAGCGCTCACCGATGCGGTGCTCGACCACCCCTGGGCCATCGACGGCATCGGACGGGCGAACACGGTGACGATCGAACGACTCCGGGTGCTGGCGAAGCTCGGTGCCGAGGGCGTCATGGTGATGGGGCTGCCCGGTGGTGCAGCGGTCGCGGTCAAGACCCTCGACGGCGCGCAGCGGTCCGGGACGCTCGCGGCCCTCACGCTGCTCGAACGCAACGGCATCGTGGACGCGGCGGGGGTCGCGGACGTCATGGCGGCCACGGGCGAGCAGGTGCTCGGTGGCGGAGTGCCGGTGGGGACGCTGCGGGCGGGGTCCGGGCTGCGCTGAGGGCAGGTTCGCGGGGTGTCCCTGTGCCGGGGTCATCCGGGTTCGTCCTGCAGTTGCGGGAGTGCCGGTGCCACGGGGGTACCCCGCCGTTCGTGCGGGTGTCGGACGGTGCATCCGTGGCGGGTGACCTCGACGGCGACGTCCCAGTGCCGGGGCAGGACGCTGAGGCCGGGTACGAGGACCACGGTCGTGCGGGTCGGCGGGCACGCCCGGTCCGGGCGCTCGGGGTTCGCTGCGCGGGCTGGGCCGTTCGGGCTCCCTGCGCGGTCGGAGTCGTCGGGGCTCGCTGCGCTGGCTGGGCGGTCGGGGCTCGCTGCGCGGGGTGGGCGCTCGGGGCTCGCTGTGTGGGCTGGGCGGTCGACCACGACGGCGGCCGTGCCGGAGGGCATCGCCGGGCAGTGATCGGCCCCCGCAGCCACCACCGCGCGCGCTTCGGGACCGCACGCGGCTCGGACCTCGTCGTCCGGACCAGCCGCGGCACGGACCTGCGCCGCGACGGCTCGGAACACCGCCAGCGCGAGCACGCCGGACCCGATCACGACGATGTGGGGCCGCGAGCGGTCGTCGACGGCGAGCTCACGGCCGGTGGACGCCGTGCCGAGGACGATGGGCCGCCGGTGCGTCCCCGTCCCGACGGTCTCGTCCTCGGCGCCCGGCGGTCCGGACGACGTCGGCACCAGGACCGCCACGTCCGCCACGTCCGCCCCGCACTCGGTGCCGCGGGAGCGACGGACCCTGGTCGCGCGGACCACGAGGACGTCGAGCACCGCGCAACACCCCGCCGCGCCGAGGAGCACCCCGCGCGACGGCCACTCGACCGGCACGACGAGGCCCACCACGAGCAGCACCACCGCTGCGCCCACCAGGGTGCAGCGGGCGGTGAAGGGGGTCATGCCTCCAGAGCACCACACGACCCCGCGGCCACCGACGCTCAGCCACCGAACTGTGGAGAGCGCTGACGATCACACCGCTGTGGAGGACTCCCCCACCGTCACTGCACGAGGAAGAACTGCTCCCCGATGTCCACCCGCGCGCCGCGCTCGACCCGGTACCGGCGGCCCGGCTCGCAGCGACGGATCGACCCGTCGATGTGCCGGACGACGGTGCCGTTGCCCGAGAACCGGTCGGACACCCACAGGTCGTCGCCGTCGCGCCCGAGCTCGAGGTGGGTCTTCGACACGGACTTGCCCGGGTCGTGGACGGTCAGCAGGTCGTCGAACCGTTCCCCGGGCTGGGGGCGCGGGAGTCGTCCGACGAGGCCGGTGCCGTGCACGCCGAAGCGCTCACCGGTGCTGAAGTGCAGCACGAAGGGTGCGTGGGTCGGGGTCGCGGAGACGATGCGGGTCTCGTCGACGTCGTCCTCGAGGTCGCCGTCGGCGCTCGTCGGAGCGTCGATCGTCGACGGTGCCGGGCGCGCGGCGTCGTCCACCCCGGGCAGCGGCGGGAGCGGCGGGAGCGGCGCGGCCATCGGTACTCCGATCGCGCCGCTGTCCTGTGCTGAGGGTGCGGAGGACGGGACGGTCGCGGAACCGGGAGCGGGCGGGACGAAGGGTGTGCCGACGGCTGGTGACTCGGGCTCCGGGGCCGCGTGCAGACCGCGCGGTCGGGGCGGGGTGTCGCTGGCGGGTGCACCGTCGCCGCCACCGTTCACCCACGAGGGGAGGACACCGGCGGAGCCCTCAGCGCCCTCGGAGCCCGCGGCGCCGTCGTCGGCGACCGCAGGCTCCGGCAGCGCATCGTCGTCACGCACGACGTCCGGAGCAGCGTCGTCGTCGGTGAGCTCGTCGTCTGGAGCCTCAACCGCGTCGTCGGGAGTCTCGGCGGCGTCGTCCGCCGCCCAGTCGGGTCGGTCCATCGGGAGCGGCACGATGGGTCCGGTGAACGCCGCGGTCACGGCGGGCCGCACGGCGCCGCACTCGGCACAGAAGATGTCGTCGGGCTCGAGACGGTGCCCGCACACGTGGCACGTCGTCGCCTGCGAGCCCGGAGTGACCAGCGGCGCCGGGCGCGGCGGGCGTCGGTCGACCAAGGGCTCGACGACCGCGGTGTCACCGGGCTGCGGCGGGGAGACGACCGCGTCCGGAGCACCGGCGGTGTCGGGAGTCGCGTCGGCGGCGTCCGCAGCGGAGTCGTTCGCAGCCGTGGATCGTCCGACCCACCACGAGGGCCCGGACGGCGCCGGTGCAGCGGCCTGCTCTGCTGGCGGCGCCCAGCGCTGGGCGGCTGGGCGCTCGGCGATGCGGGTGACCTCGGGGTCATCTCCCTCTGGCGAAGTGGAGACCGAGACGGCGTTCGGGTCCGCCGCGTCGGCGTCGGACGGGTACGCGTCCGGGTCGAGCGGCGGCTCGGACGGCTGCGGGGTGAACGGCACCTCGGGCGCGCGCGGAGCGATCGGCTCGTCGAGCTGCGAGGGCTGCGAGGGCTCCGACGGACGAGCAGGCTCCGACGGGCCGACCCCACCCGGCTGCTGCCCGGACCAGTCGGTGAGCCCGGAGCCGCTCCCGTGCACGTGGCTCGGTGCCGTCCGGGGCGTGAAGTCGTCGGGATGCTCGACCGGCACGGCCGCGGGCTGCTGCTCGCCACCACGCTCCGCGCCCGTCAGCCAGGCACGGGTCGCGGGGTCGAGGGTCGATTCGGGCAGCCAGGCCTCGGCCGCCGGGTCCTGGCGGCGTCCGTGCAGGTCCGGCTGCTGGAGCGGCGGCGGCGGTGCCTGCTCGACGGGGGGCGTCGCGACCGGGCGCCGACTCGCCGCAGCGGTCACGGCGCGTCCGCACTCACCGCAGAAGATGGCTCCGTCCGGGAGCGTCGATCCGCAGTGTTCGCATCTGATCACGTGTTCCGCCTGTCCTCACTCGGCCGTCCACGACGCTCGCCGGCCTGCACGCCATCGTAGTCGCGCCCTCCAGCGGCTCCCTGGCCACCTGTGGAGCGTCGGCCCCGGGCGGTCACCGCGGAGGCGACCGATGCCCGCGCAGACCGGGTGGCGTCGACGACACGGAGCGAGCGCAGGGACACCGCCGCGCGGATCCGTTCCTTGCGGGTCCGACCGGCCCGCAGGCTCGTGATCGCGTCGTCCGCCGCCGACCACATCCGGTCGGCAGCGGTGCCGTCGGCCTCGCTCGGCCCGAAGACGGACCGGTCGGCCAACGCCGCGAGTCCGGTGCCGCCCTCCCCCGGAGCTCCCACGACGGCCTCGCGGCGGGTCGCCGCCCGAGCGACGTCGTGACCCCGGTCGACCAGGGCGTCGCGGTACTCGTCCCACGCCCCGACGATCCGGGCGCGTGGCGTCGGGGCTCGGCGCCGGCGACGACGACGGATCCGCTTGAGCAGCACGATGACGCCGAACGGCAGCAGCACGAGCGCGGCGAGCCCCAGCACCCCGAGCGCCCACGGCAGCACGGCGAGCAGGATCTGCAACCAGAGCGGCTGCACCGGCGGCGTGTTGCGGTCGCTCTGCGGCGGCGCCTGCTGCGACTGGTCCTGCTGCTCCGCCGGGGGCGGCGGCACGACCGTCTCCGGGCGCGTGACCGGCTGCGGCGTCTGCTGCTGCTCGTCCGGGATCTCACGGACGGCGGGGTTCGGGTCGATCATGACCCACCCCCACTGCGCCGTGTCGACCTCGACCCGCGCGGTGACGTCGGACCCGCGGAACGTCGTCGTCCCGCCCGAAGTCGCGCTCCGGCCCGCTCCGCCGCCCGCGTCGCCGCCGGCGGTGAACCCCATGACCACGCGCGCCGGGAAGCCGAGCTGGTCCGCCATCAGCGCCGCAGCGGCGGCGTACTGCTCCTGGTCGCCGATCATCAGCGGCGACGTCAGGAGTTCCTGGATGCGATCGGCACCGTGCCCGGAACGACTCGCTCGGTCGTCGCCGACGCCGTGGCTGACGTACCCGTTGCGCTTGAGCGCCTGCACCATCGCCACGAGCTTGGCGCCGTCGGTGTCGGCATCGCCGGCGGAGGCGTCCACCGTGTCCCGCACCGCGTCGGGGACCGACCGCGGCGTCGGCACCGAGGCGCTCCCCGGGCGTGCGGACGCGAGCTGCTCGTCCGTCGGTTGGTCCGGCACGACGGCGGTCAGGTCGTACCGGGTGCCGTCACGGACGCCACCGACGACCGCTCCGGTCGCGGTGGAGCCGTTGTAGAAGAACGCGCCGCGCTCCTTCTCGGCGCCGGACCCGGTGAACTCGACCCGCTCGAGGTCGCCCACCGTCGGCAGCCACACCCCGCTGTACCCGTCGACCCGGACGCCGACGCGCACGGTCGTCCCCTCGACGCCCCGGACGTCGACCGAGGTCGGGACGCGCTCGAAGGTCCCGGACGCCGTCGATCCGTCCGACCCGCCGACGCGGTAGACGACCCCGTCGTAGGTGTCGAGCGTCGCGATCCGGACGAACCCGTTCTCCGGCAGCCCGGTGACCGTGAGCTGCGGCGTGTTCGACGCGGTGTCCTCCTCGTAGGCGCGGAAGCCGCTGAGCGGACTGACGTAGTCCCGCGGGTCGAACGGCTTCGCCACGTCGGTCCGGGCGACGGTCCGGGCGACGGACGGCGGAGCGACGAGCCCCAGTCCGGTCGCGACGACCGCCGCGGCGACGATGGTCCCCGTCCCGACGAGCGCCGGCCGGATCACCGAACGCGCCACCGGCACGCGGGACCCGATGGTCGTCGCGACGGCCACGGCACGCCGTGCGTGCCGCACCGTCAGCGCCCACACCAGCGCGATCCCGGTGAGCGCGACGGCCGTCACGATCGACGTGTCGAGCCGACCGGGTCCGACGACCACACCGGCCGCGAAGACCACCAGCGCCGGGATGCTGGCGAGTTCCTGCCTGGAGGCGCGGGTCGCCACGCTCACGCCGGTCACCGTGGCGACGAGCAACGTCGCGAAGTACGGCACGAGCAACGACTCGTAGGAGCCGACCGGCAGGCTGATGGTCACCAGCTGCTTCCAGCCGAGGGCGACGCCGGCGAACAGGTCGACGAGTCCTTGGCCGGTCGGCAGGATCCCGCTCGCCTCGCCCGGCACCGCTGCCGGCACGCCGGTGAGCGCGAACGCTGCGACCGTGGCGACGGCGACGACCGCGGTGGGCAGCCGGAACACCGTGCCCAGGAGCGCGACGAGCGTGCCGAACACCACCGCGGTGACGGCCGCGACGATCATCGCGTCGTCGCGGTAGACGGGCCACCAGGCGACGCTCGCGACGGCGAGGACCAGCCACACCGCGAGCGTGCCACCCACGAGCCGGAAGGGCGAGAGGCGGCGAGCGACACGGCGGGCATCGCGCCGGACCGTCTTCCGTGCCCGGGTGTCCGGGCCCGCTGCGACGCTCATGCGGCCGACGCCGATCGGTGCAGCGCGTGGCGGAGGTCGTCGAGGTAGCCGATCGTCATCACCGTCAGGCCCGCCACACGCAGGAACCGGGGCTGAGCCTCGGGCTCGCAGATCACGGCGACGACCTCGACGCCGACCGGGAACCGCGTCGCGGCGAGTCGCAGCGCCGGCAGCTCGACCGTCGAGCCCACCACCAGGAAGGCCACGGAGATGCCCGCGGTGTCGGTGCCGACGATGCGCGCGACCTCGGCGATCGGCAGGCAGGCGTCGGCGAGTCCGACGGACGCGAAGTCGTCGAGCAGGCGGGTGGGCGTCACGGTGGGCAGCGGGTGCACGGCGTACACGGGGCGCTTGGCGAACTCCGGCGTCCGCTCCGACACCACCACGGTGACCTCGCGGCCGTCGCGGATCGCGCGTGCGCCGAGCGACGCTGCCGCGCTCACCGCGAGCTCGAACTCCTCGTCGTCGGCGAACTCGGCACGCGAGAGGCCGAGGGCCACAACGAGGTGCGACCGCCGGGTGTCCTCGAACTGCCGCACCATCAGCGCACCGGACTTCGCCGTGGACTTCCAGTGGATCGTGCGGGGGTCGTCACCGGGCATGTACTCCCGGATGGCGTGGAAGGCGATGTCGGACGGCGACAGGTCGGTCGTCGCCTGCCCCTCGAGGTCCCGCACCAGGCCGGTGCTCGTCGACGGGATCGCGATCGTCCGCGGGTGCACGATGACCTGCTCCCGGGCCGTCCAGACGATCTCGCGCCGGACCAGGCCGACCGGGTCCGCTCGCACACCGGTCACCGGACCGACGTCGAGCACGCCGCGCCGCACCGTCGGCACCGGGACCTCGCGCTCGAAGGTGCCCCGCGGGCCGATCGACGGGATCGCCACGTCCACCAGCCCGGACCCGACCGGCACCTCGACCGTCGTCGGGACCGAAGGGAACCGCACCGGGTTCTCCGCCGTGACCACCACGCCGGCGGCATCGCCCACCGCCACCCGGTGCTGCGGCAGGCGCATCCGGATCACGAGCCGCGAACGACCGATGAGCGCGACCGCAGCGACGACGACGAGGAGCGCCCCCGCGAAACCCACGACGACGACCTCGCGCAGGCCGAACCGGTAGCCGAGCACGAACGCGACCAGCGTGAGCGCCGCGACCGTCCACCCGAGGCCTGTGACCACGGACGAGACCTCTGCCCACCCATGCTTGACGAGCCTCCAGGCCGTCGACCAGGCCCTGGCGAGACCGACGACCGCGTCCGCTGCCACGCCGTCACGGTCGCCCACCAGGCGCGTCCGGACGTTCGTGAGGCCGGCGACCGTCCCGGTGCGCTCGTAGGCCGTCGAGCCGCGACGCGACCGCGTCGACGACAGACGGCGCGAGCGCGTCGAGACGGGCCGGCGGTCGGTCACGACCCGGCCCGGTCCGCCGGCGGCGGGGTCTCGACCAGCAGCTGTGCGATGACGCTCGTGGCGCTGACGCCGTCGAACTCGGCCTCGGCGTCGAGGACCAGACGGTGCGCGAGGATCGGCACCGCGAGTGCCTTCACGTCGTCCGGCGTGACGTAGTGGCGACCGGCCAACGCCGCGAAGACGCGGGAGGCGCGCATCAGGCCCATCGCACCGCGGACGCTGACGCCGAGCCGGACCTCGCTCGCCGAGCGGGTGGCGTCGACAAGTCGGGCCACGTAGTCGGCGATCACCGGGTCGACGTGGACCGAGCGCGCCAACGTCGCCATCTCGGTGATCGTCGCCGCGGGCACGACACTCGCGAGCGGCACCGAACTCGACGGCGCCGACGACGTCTCGAGGATCTTCACCGTCGCGGCGTGGTCCGGGTACCCGATCGACGCCTTCATGAGGAAACGGTCGAGCTGGGCCTCCGGCAGGCGGTACGTGCCGGCCTGCTCGACGGGGTTCTGGGTCGCGATCACCATGAACGGCGCCGCGAGTCGGTGGTTCACGCCGTCGACCGTGACGGCGGACTCCTCCATCGCCTCGAGCAGGGCCGACTGGGTCTTCGGGCTCGCACGGTTGATCTCGTCAGCCAGCACGATGTTCGAGAAGATCGGGCCCCGGTGGAAGTCGAACTCCTGGGTCTTCTGGTCGTAGACGCTGATGCCCGTGATGTCGCCCGGCAGCAGGTCCGGCGTGAACTGGATGCGGTTCGTCGAGCCCTGCACACTCTGGGCCATCGCCCGCGCCAGGCTCGTCTTGCCCGTGCCGGGGACGTCCTCGAGCAGGAGGTGCCCCTCGCTGAGCATCGCCGTGACCGCGAGGCGGATCACGAACGTCTTCCCGAGGAGCACCTGCTCGACGTTGGTCACGATGCGGCCTGCGACGTCGGCGAACCAGGTGGCCTGCTCCGGGGTCATGCTCATGCGGTGTCGTTCCTCGTTCTCGGGGATGGTCAGTTGCCGTCGGGGGAAGTGATCGGGCGAGCGCTACTGGGCAGCGTAGGGCGTGTCCCGTGAGTTGCTCAGTTGCCCGCCGCGTTTCCGGAGTCAGCGGGCGCCGGAGCGACGGCTGCCAACGGTGAGTAGTCGCCGTTCGTCGTCAGCGTCCCGTTGTCGGCGAAGGTCACCTCTGCGCGGACTCGGACCGACTTCGCGGTGAAGAGCAGATCGTCCGGCGGCTGTGGAGCGGCAGCAGCCGCGTCCCACGAGTCCGTCCGCGGGAAGCCGCTGCCGTCGTCGGTCGAGTACCAGTAGGCGGTGTACCGCACGGACACCGCCGAGGACGTCGGCCCGCTCACCGTGATCGGCTTGGTCAGCTGCGCGCTCGTCACCGAGGACGTCGCGTCGAGCGCGGCGATGTTCGCGGTGTACGAGGAGCCGTCGTCCGTCGTGCAGAAGTTCGAGCCGGGGCTCCCACACGCGCGCAGTGTCATCGCGACCGCGACGTTCCGGGCACCGTCACCGGGCACCCCGCTCCACCGTTGTCCGGGCTGCAGCGTGATCGGAGCGCCGCCCACCTCCAGCTGGTAATGGTCGACCGGGGTCGTCGGAGCGGCGACGACCACGTCCGGGGTCGAGGAGCTGTCCGACGTGAGGAACACCGCAGGGGTCGAGGTACCCGAAGGACGTTCGTACGTCTGGGTGGTCGTCGTCTGCGCGTTGCAGAAGTAGCCGTTCCAGACGGTCACCGAGTAGGTCGCCGTCCCGCCGCCGACGCCGGAGTCACTCGCGGGACTCGTCTGGCCGAGCGAGCCTCGGGCGGTGCAGTCGCTCTGCGCGCCACGGAACGCGTTGTAGGAGCCGCTCGTCCCGCCGGCGAGGTCGGCGGCGCTCCACGTGACGGTGACCGACGACTTGCCGTCCCGGTCCGGGTTCTTCCCCGCCACGGCGGAGACGTTGGTCGGTTTGCCCGGCACGCCCACGGCGGAGCCGGTCGCCGAAGCCGAGTTCCACTGCACCACGGTCCCGTTGCGGTCGGCGCCGTTCCGGGCGGACACCGTCACCGTGTACTGCGCCCCGCTCTGCGCCCCCGTGAAGGACGTGTTCGTGGCCGTGCCCGTGCTGCGGGTCGTCGACAGGTCCGGCCCCTCGATCGAGACGACGTAGTTGTCCACGGCGCTGCCGTTGTTCGGCGCCGCGACCGCGTTCCAGGTCACGTCAAGCTGGTTCGGCGTGCTCTTGCTCGGGGTGACGCTGATGCCGGTGGGCGGCGCGGGGACGAAGTCGGCGCTGATCGGCGCGGAGTTCGCGGAGGCGGCCGAGTCGCCGACGGCGTTCGTGGCCACGACGGAGAACTGGTAGGAGCCCTTCGGGTCGAGCCCCTTGATCGTGCAGACCGTCGCCGTCCCGCAGTCCTTCGACACCCCGTTCGTGCCCTGCAGTCGGTAGCCGGTGATGGGCGAGTTGTTCGCCTGCGGCGTCGACCACGTCAGGGTCGCCTGCCCGCCTTCGTACGATCCGGTGCGGGTGGGAGCACCGGGTGCGTCCGGGACGTCCTGCACCGAGATCGTCACGTCGCCCCACACGTACCGATCCGGATCGTCGGTGGCGTCGGCGACCTGGTACTGCAGGTGCGTGTCGACGGGCTTCGCGCTGTCGGAGACACTGACCTGCAGCCGCGACTTGTCGGCGCTCGGCGTGACGGTCACGCCGCCGGGAAGCCCGCCGCCGAGGCCGCGGATGTTCACGACGCGCAACCGCTGGCCAGGGAACGGGTTCGTCGGTTGGTCGTTGGCGAGGACGTCGATCGTGGTCGTCTGGCCACGCTTCGTGACGGACTTGTCCGCCCCGGGCTGCACGAGCGGCCGCGTCGAGGCGACGACGTCGACGCTCACGACCCCGGACCGGCCGGCGTTGGCGTCGTCGGCGACCCCGATGCCGATCGAGGCGGTCGTGTTCTTCTTCGCGGTGTCGGCGACCTTGATCGTCAGGTTCTGCCCGCTGATCATGGCGGTGGTGCCGTCGCTCGGCTTGCTGACGACGGAGTACTTGAGCTCGGGGAGGTCCTGCGGGTACGGGTAGTCGGTCAGCTTGCTGAGGTCGATCACGCGCGACTCCCCCGGCTGCATGTCGACGGCGGAGCCGGTGAACGCTGGCGGCTGGTTGGACCGGGGCGTGACCTTGACCGGCAGCACGAGCGTCGCGACGCGTCCCTTGCCGCCGTTGGCGTTCGAGCCGTCGGTGACCTCGAACGAGATGGAGGCGTTCCCGTAGTAGAGCTTCGACGAGGTGAACTGCAGCGTCGAGGAGTCGACGACGAGGCTCTGCCCGTTCGCGTGCGTCGCCTTCACCGTGCCGCGGTCGGTGATCTTGGCGGTCTGCCCGTTCGCTGTGACGACGTACTTCGACAGCGGGATCCGGACCGTCGCCTCGCTCTTCACCGTGATCGCACCGGCGGTCCGGTTGACCTGCGGCAGGGCGTCGTCGAAGCCGGGCACGTGGATGAACCCGTAGGACACGATGTCCGGGTGGTCGACGCGGGCGACCGAGAACGGGATCACCTGCGAGTCGTCGGAGAGCCGGACGACGATGCGCCCGTCGTCGGTGGTGCGGGCGTTGTCGCCGTAGCCGTCGACGACACCGACCTTCAGGTCGGCCGTGGTCCCCTCGGCGAAGAAGACGTTCTCGAGGACGTCGACCGTGACGCTCTGCCGGTGCAGGATGTCCTGCAGGTCGAGCGTGGTGTCGTCGACCTCGGGCCGCAGCGGCTGGGCGTCGGGGTCGACCGTGACGGTGAGGAAGGCCGTGCTCGCTCCGCCGTTCTCGTTCGTCACCGTGTACAGCACGGCGTAGTCGCCGTTCTTCGCGGTCTTCGGCGGTGTGACCCGGATCTGCTGCTTCTGCAGGATCTTGGCGGAGACCGACTCGGCGGTGGGCTCGGCCTTCGTGACGGTGAGCTGGCCACCCTCGGGGTCGGAGTCGTTCTGCAGCACCCGCACGGTCACCGAGCCGCCGGGCCGGATGGTCACGTGGTCGGCTTCGGCGACGGGGTTCGACGCCTGTTCTGCGCGGGGCGCGATGCCGACACGCACGGTGCCGGTCGCACGGGCGCCGAGCGCGTCGACGACCGTGTACGTGAACTCGTCGGTGCCGGCGGAGTAGTCGCCGGCCTCGTACGTCAGCGAGTCGGACGACACGTCGGCGACGGAGCCCTTGTCGGGGTTCGACGCGACACCGACGAGCTGCACCGAGTCACCGTCGGGGTCGATCCCGTTCAACGGGATGGACACCCGGACGGACTGCCCGGCGACGACCCGCGCGGTCACCGTCTGCGGGACGGGCGGGTTGTTCGTCGCGGCGTCCTGCTCGCGCACCGAGATCGAGACGGTCGCGTCGGCGTACTGGCCGTCGGGCCCGGCGACCCGGTACACGGCGGTGTAGTTGCCCGGGGTCTTCGGGGCGAGGTACCGCAGGTGGTCGCCCGAGACGAACAGCAGGCCACCGTCGCCGGGGACGTTCTGCACGAGGTCGGGTTGCAGCGTGAGCGGCTCCCCCTCGGGCTGGGTGTCGTTGTCGAGCACGTCGATGTTCGCCACGTCGCCGACCCGCACGGTCGCGGCGTCCGGCTGCGCCACTGGCGGCTGGATCCGGTCCGGCTTGGGGATCTCGACGACCGTGATCGTGCCGGTCGCCGAGGCGAGTCCGTTCGTCTCGGTGTAGCCGAAGGAGACCGGACCGTCGAGCGGCGCGGTGAGCGTGACCCGGACGGTGTGCTGGTCGAGGATGCTCGCCTCGACCCCGGATCCACGGCCCGGACCGTCGAGCGCGGTCACGAGCAGCACGCCGCCGGCCGGGTCGATGTCTGTGGCGGTGACGTCGGTGTCCTTCGTCGACAGGGTGTTGACGAACACGGTCTTCGGCGTCGTGATCGGCGCGGTCGAGGCGTCCGGCGGCGCGAGGATCGTGACGCGCACGATGCCGCTCGTCGTCTTCGTGCCGTCGGTCACGGTGTACTCGAGCTGGTGGTCCCCCGCGCCGGCGCCCTGCACGCGGAACGTGCCGGAGTCGTAGCTCGGGGTGACGGTGAGGCCGGTCGACGACGACACGCTCGTGAGCGTGACGGTGCCGTTCCCGCCGCGGACGTGGTCGAGCGGGTCCACCGTGAACGCCTTGCCCGCGTACCCCTGCACGGGGAACGGGTCGGCGTAGAGCGGCACGCTGCCCTGCTTCGCCACGTGGACCGTGACCGAGCCCCGACCGTCCGCACGCCCGTCGCTCACGACGAGCTGCACGGCGCGGTCGCCGGTCCGCGCGCTCGCGTTCCGGTAGTCCAGCAGCCCGTCGGGTGTCGTCGACACGCGGTCGCCGTCAGCCGCGGTCGCCGACTTGAGGTACACCGGGTCGCCGTCGGGGTCGACCCAGTCGCCGAGCACGTTCGAGACGACGTGCCCGTTCTGCACGACGTCGGCCGAGGTGTCGCGGACCTGTCGGGGCGGGTCGTTCTCGGAGTCGGGGCGGACGGTCACCCGGACGGTGGCGGTGTCCGACCCGCCGTTGCCGTCCGTGATCGTGTACGGGAAGGAGACGGTCCCGGTGGCGCGGCCGGACAGCGTGATCTGCAGGCGCTGGCCGTCGCCGACGATCGCGACGTCGCCGACGGCGTCGTCGATCTTCCCGACCTCGCTCACGACGATCGGGTCGCCGTTCGGGTCGTAGTCGTTCAGCAGGACCGGGAGGCTCGTGGTGCGTCCCGGACGAGCGCCCAGGTCGTCGTCGACCGCCACCGGCGGCTTCTGGTCCTTCTCGACCTCGGGGTCGTCGTCGGACACCTGCTCCTGCTGCTGGTCCTCGTCCTTCTTGATGAGGTCGGCCCAGTTGTCGATGAGCTGTCCGCTCCGGTCGATCGCCCAGGAGCGCCCGCTCTGCGGGTCGTTCGCGACGACCGTCTCGCCGTTGTGCAGGATCTGCAGGTCACCGGTGCCCGCGGTGCTCGCGAGTCGCTGCAGGCCGGACCCCTTGCAGGTGTCGATCGCCTGCCCGCCGGCCCACGCCGCGTACGTGCAGGAGCCGACGACCATCGGTCGTGCAGCACGACCGGAGACCTGCATCGCAGTGCTGCTGACGTCGCCGGATGCCGAGACACGGACGAGTCCGGCGGTGCCGGCGACGACGACCTCGGACGAGCTGTCCGTCGAGTGCTGCAGGGCGGGTGCACTGCCGACGCGGTCACCGAGGTCGACCGTGCGACCGTCCACCGACATCCGGCCCGAGCTGCGGTCGAGCACGGCCAGGTGGTCCCCGAAGGACGCGACCTGGAAGTCGTCGGCGCGGTCCATCTTCACCGTCCACCGCTTCGCGACCGTCGGCGTGGTGCCGACGTCGACGAGTGCAGCGGTGCCGGTCTTCGGCGAGTAGACGGCGACGTGGTCGTCCGAGGCGTCGAAGACGGCGTCGGCGCCGAGCGTCAGGTCGGCCTTCGTCGACGCGTCGAACTCGCCGAGGTCCTTCGCCGGGGTCGCCCAGAGCTCGCCGGTGTCCCCGTTGCCGATGACCGCCGTGGACCCCGCGAAGAAGACCTGCGGCGTCCCGGCCGGCAGCGTGACCGGGTCGGCCACCGTGGCGTCGGCCACGTCGACCTTCGCGACCGTGCCCTTCGTCTCGTCGACGCTGTAGACCGTGGAGCCGCGCTGCAGGACGGACAGGTCGTCGCTCGCGGTCTCGACGGCGGTGTTGAGCTGCAGGACCCCGGTGTTCGCCCGGCCGACCGCACCGTACTCGGCGGACGGCACCCACACGGTGCCGTCACCGAGGTCGACCCGCTGCGTGTGGTACCCGGTCGACGCGATGGCCGCGGTGGCGACGACCGCGCCGACGACGACCGAGGCGCCGACCGTCACCGCTGCGGACCGGTGCTTGGCGAGGAACGCCCGGATCACCCGGCGCTCCCGATCGTGGCGCACTTCTGGGCGCTCGCGACCCCGGTCTTGCCGTCACGGTTGACCGCGACGGCGATGCACTCCTCGTCGCCCTTCTGACCCGAGACGACGAAGCTGGTGCCGGTCTGCTGGCTCGCCGCACCGTTCGACGAGATGACGTAGGTGTCCCCCGTGCGCAGGCCCGGGTCGGCCCAGGTGAAGGTCACGGACGACGGTGACGGCTCGGCGCGCACGTCGGCGACCACCGGGATCGCGCCGGAGCCGAGGCGACCGATGACGAGCACGGTGGCGACGGCGAGTGCGGCGACCACCACGACCGCGATCGAGGTCGCCCAGACCAACGTCGACCGCGTGCGGCGGCGGGCGCGCGTGACGGAGCCGGTGCGGTGGACGGTGCCGACGCTCTGCGCCGCGGCCCCCGCCGATCCGCCCTGCAGCGCCTTGCGCGTGCGCCGACGTGCACCCACGCGGGTCGGGGGCTGCAGCTCGCGGATCATCGTCCGGTCACCGTGCGGTGTCGGCGTCGCGACGGCCCACGCCTCGACCGCGACGTCCGCCGAGGTCTGCGGGATGCCGAGCTCGGCCTCGACCTGCTGGAACCCACGGACGAGCTCCATGACGGTGGACGGCCGACCGGCGACCTTGCGCGACATCGCGGATGCGAGCAGCCGCTCGAGCGACGGCGGGACGTCGGTCCGCCCGGTGGGCTTCACACCGCCCTTGTCGATGCGCCCCATGAGGTCGGCCGCGCCGTTCTTGCCGCCGCGGACCTCGAAGGGGCTCCGGCCCGCGAGCAGGGAGAAGACCGTCGCCGCCAGCGAGTAGACCTCGGACTGGATTGTGCCGCGGGACTCGTCGATGAGCACCTCGGGCGCGGACCACGGGATCGACATGCCGATCGGCTCGTCGGGGTCGGCCTCGCCGATGGTCGCCGCGATGCCGAAGTCGGACAGTACCGGGTTGCCGTACGCCGTGAGCAGGATGTTCGACGGCTTGATGTCGCGGTGCAGCACGCCTTCACGGTGCGCGGTCTCGAGCGCGGATCCGATGCGGATGCCGATCGCGAGGACCTCGGACACGGGGATCGGCTCACGGCGGTACCGCTCGCTGAGGGATGACGAGCAGAGCTCCATCACCAGGTACGGCCGGCCGTCGGAGGCCACACTCGCCTGGAACACCGTGAGGATCGACGGGTGCGTGCTGAGTCGCGCCATCAGGTTCGCCTCGGCCTGGAACATCTGCCGGACGCGGTCGTCCACGACCTCGTCGAGCAGGACCTTCACGGCGACCTGCCGGCGCGGCATGTCCTGCTCGTAGAGGAAGACGTCCGCGAAGCCACCGGAACCGAGGACGTGCACGGGGCTGAAGCCCGCGATGACGGGCGGGGTGGACGGCAGGCGTCGCGCCATCGTCCCCTCCTCCCCGGCCGAGCGGCCAGCTCTCTCGTCACGGCCATGCCATTGTACGAACCGTGGGTGACCGACATTCCGCACACTGCGCGCAGCCCGAGGTCACCCGTCCCCCAGTTCGGGGGGCACTCAGTGCCGCGGCAGCGTGTCCTCCACGTCGCCGTCGTCCGGGGCGTCGTCCACCTGGAGGACGACGACCGTCACGTTGTCCCGACCGCCCGCGACGACCGCGTCGCCCACAAGACGCTCGGCGAGGTCCTGCGCCGCCGGCACGCGTGCGGCGATCCGGGCGATGCCGGCGTCGCCGAGTTCCTTGGTGAGCCCGTCCGAGCACACGATGTACCGGTCCCCCGCACGGAGCGGCAGGGTCCACCAGTCCGGCTCCGGCGGTTCGCCGAAGCCCACGGCCCGCGTGATCACGTTGCTGTCCGGGTGCCGCTCGGCATCCTCGGCGCGGAGGAGGCCGGCGTCGACCATCTCCTGCACGACCGAGTGGTCGACGGTGACGCGTCGGAGGACGCCGCCCTCGATCCGGTAGGTCCGGGAGTCGCCGACGTTGAAGACGAGCGCAGCCGGCTGTCCCTGCGCGGCGACGAGCGCGATGCCGGTGACGGTCGTCCCGGCGCCGATCGCGTTGCCGCCCGCTGCGCGCTCGATGTCGGCGGTGGCGAGCAGGAGCGCCCGCTGGATGGACTGCCGCGTCGTGAACGCGCTCTCCGTCGCCTGCTCGAGGCGGCGGACCACCGCGTCGCTCGCACGGTCGCCCGCGAGGTGGCCGCCCATCCCGTCAGCGACGACGAAGAACGGCGCCCCGACGATGTAGCTGTCCTCGTTGTGGTCACGGCGCCGACCGACGTCGGTCGCGGCTCCCCACGAGAGCGTCAGGGTGGCGCCGTCGGCACCGGGGACGTCGATGGCGTGCGCAGTCGCTGCTCGGCCGAGTTCGGTCACGTTTCAGGATCGCTCTCTGGGGGTTCGGGGCGTGCCGGCGGGTGGGTCGGTCGGCCACGTGGGAAGGGGTGGGAGGTCCCTCGACGACGGTGCGACCCGCAGGTGTGGCGAGAGGACCTCGATCACGTTGCCGTCACCGATCTCGACAACCGTACCCGTCAGCACGACGTTCGACGCACCCGCCGGCATCCGGAACGGCGCCGACCCGGCGGGCCGCACGACGGTCCCGTTGGTGGACCGGAGGTCGTCGACCACGGCGGCTTCGCCCTCGGCGTGCAGCATCACGTGCGACGACGACACCTGGCCGCTCGACGACGGGACGGACACCAGTTCGGGAGCCGGACCGCGCAGGATCCGCGGCAGCGCGGGCCGCCGGCCGACGATCACGGGGTGGTCGAGCCGGATGACGCGGTCACCGATCCGCACGGACGGCACCCTGGTCGTCGGTGCGGGGACGTCGGACGGGAGGCGCGGCTCGCCCCCGACGGGCGTCCCGTCCTGGGTGGTGGGGTGCGTCCGGGCCCCGACCACGGTGTCGTCGATCGACCCGCCCTCCGGGCGCGGCGCGCGACCGGGCCGCAGCACCGTGTCGTCGAGGGAACCGGTCGCCGGAGCGGCAGGCGCACCCGGCACGGGCGGCACCGGACGGATCACCGTGTCGTCGACGTCCTGCGCTTCCGAGACGCCGTGCACCACCGGCGCGGCCGGCAACGGCGGCACCGGACGGATCACCGTGTCGTCGACCGAGTCGGCGGTCGGAGCGCTCGGGACTCGGGACGCACCGGGGACTGGCGGGACCGGACGGATCACGGTGTCGCCCAACAGGTCGTCCACCGACGCGTGCACCGGTTCGTGGGACGCGGCGGCGCAGGGTCGACGGACGACCGTGTCGTCGATGTCGTCGTCGCGCACCCGAGCCCTCCAAGCGTGGTCGAGACAACCGTAGACGATCCTGTCCGCCGACCGTCATCCACGGTCCCACGCGGGACCGCTCCCCGCCCGGACCGAGCGCAGCACCAGGCCCGCCAACGGATCGTCCGCCCGGGTGTCGAGGGCGTGCTGCGCCCGCGTCTGTGCCCGCGCGGCGGACCCGAGCGCCCAGGAGCACCACGCCGCCACGGCCAACGCCCCCGCGGCGCCGGCAGCCGAGTCGGCCGACGGGTCCTCCGCACGCCAGTGCCGCCAGGCATCGGCGCACCGGTCACCCGCGGTCCGGAGTCGCGCCCGGTCCGGCTCGGGACCGAACCCGCACAGCGCCGGCGGTGTCGGGTCGGAGAAGGGGTCGAAGGCGGCCACCGCACGGGGCTCGATCGGCCCGGGGTCGGCGAGGAACCGGATCACCGCGAGCCGGGTCGCCAGTGCTCCGCACGCCGTGACGACCGCGATCGACGCACCACGCGACGACGGTGCGTCGCCGGGCGCGACGAGGGCCGCGCAGGCGGCGGGGAGGGTGACGGCGGCCGCGATCTCGCGCGGGTAGCGCACTGCGGCGTCGGGGTGGCTTCGTGTCGTGACGGGGATCATGCACGTCATCGAAACGCACGCCGCGCCTCCTGGACCCGCCGACGTGGGCACCTGTGGGACGCGACCCGCCCCACCCGTCCTGTGGAGGACGAGCGGGGCGGAACCGGGATCAGACCGTCGCGGGCTCGAGGCTCTCCGCGACGAGGTCCCACGAGCCGTCGTGCTCCTCGAGGACGACACCGTGCGCGCCGGCCCAGTCGAGCAGCTCGGCCGTCGTCGTGGCCGCCGCGCCCGTCCGGGCGAGGAGCGCGACCAGGCGACCCTTCGCGGTCTTGTTCCAGTGGTTCAGCGCCTTGCGCCGGCCGGAACCGTCGACGCTCACGACGCGCGGGACGACCGCGCCCGTGACGGGGCCGAGTTGCCGGTACCCCTCGGAACGCAGGTCGAGCACGAGCCCGTCCGCCGTGTGTGCCGCGAGCACCCGGGCGGACGGCTCCGGCCAGTGCGACGCGAGCCGGACGGACCCGAGCCGCGAGTCGTGGGAGAGCCGGTAGGCCGGGACGAGATCGCCACCGCGGACGGGGCCGAACATCGCGGACTGCACGACCACGTGCTCGAACCACCACGCACGCGTCGCAGCGTCCGCGTCGAGCGAGCCGAGCGGGTCGTAGAGCACACCCGTGTACCGGTCGATGGCCGGCATCGTGCCCGACGTGTCGAGCTCGAGGTTGCGGAACCGCTCCCCGATCGACTTCGGGCCGAGCTTCAGCGCCGTCCGGGCCGAGGACTCCTCGGAACTGACGGAACGGGCCGCGGTGGTCACCGCGGCCCGTTCAGCAGCCAGTTCCGGGAACGACAGCGCACGCAGGTCGAGCGTGCGGTCCGTGTCCCCGCCCTCCCGCTTCGTCTCCGAAGGCGGGAGGAGGACGGTCAGTCCGGTCAGGACGCCAGCGCGGCCTGCCGCGCCACGATCGTGACCGTGTCGTGCTCGACCGACAGGAAGCCGTCCTCGGCGTCCGCCGCCACCGTCGAGCCGTCGGCTCGGGTGATGCGGACCTGTCCCTGCGCGAGGGTCGCGAGCAGCGGCTCGTGTCCCGCGAGGATACCGATCTGGCCCTCCGTCGTGCGAGCGACGACCATGGTGGCGTCGCCCGACCAGACCTCACGGTCGGCCGAGACGACGCTCACGGTGAGTGCCGCCATGTCAGCGGTTCTCCTTCTGGATCTGCGCCCACTTCTCTTCGACGTCGTTGATGCCACCGACGTTGAAGAAGGCCTGCACGGCCACGTGGTCGAACTCGCCGTCGGCGATGGCGCGGAAGGACTCGATGGTGTCCTTCAGCGGGACGGTCGAACCCTCGACGCCCGTGAACTTCTTCGCCATGTACGTGTTCTGCGAGAGGAACTGCTGGATACGACGAGCGCGCTCGACCGTGATCTTGTCCTCTTCGGAGAGCTCGTCGACACCGAGGATGGCGATGATCTCCTGCAGTTCCTTGTTCTTCTGGAGGATCTGCTTGACGCGCGTGGCCGTCTCGTAGTGGTCGGCACCCAGGTAACGGGGGTCCATGATCCGCGAGGTCGACGTCAGCGGGTCGATCGCCGGGTAGAGACCCTGCGAAGCGATCTCACGCGACAGCTCGGTCGTGGCGTCGAGGTGCGCGAACGTGGTCGCCGGCGCCGGGTCGGTGTAGTCGTCAGCCGGCACGTAGATCGCCTGCAGCGAGGTGATCGAGTGACCACGCGTCGAGGTGATGCGCTCCTGGAGCACACCCATCTCGTCGGCGAGGTTGGGCTGGTAGCCCACCGCGGACGGCATGCGGCCGAGCAGCGTGGAGACCTCGGAGCCGGCCTGCGTGAAGCGGAAGATGTTGTCGATGAAGAGGAGCACGTCCTGCTTCTGGACATCACGGAAGTACTCCGCCATCGTCAGCGCCGACAGGGCCACGCGCAGACGCGTTCCCGGCGGCTCGTCCATCTGGCCGAACACGAGGGCAGTCTTGTCGAAGACGCCCGCCTCTTCCATCTCGCCGATGAGGTCGTTGCCCTCACGGGTGCGCTCGCCGACACCGGCGAACACCGACACACCACCGTGGTCCTGCGCGACGCGCTGGATCATCTCCTGGATGAGGACCGTCTTGCCGACGCCCGCACCACCGAAGAGGCCGATCTTGCCACCCTGCACGTACGGGGTGAGGAGGTCGATCGACTTGATGCCGGTCTCGAACATGGAGGTCTTCGACTCGAGCTGGTCGAAGGCCGGGGCCTTGCGGTGGATCGGCCAGCGCTCGGTGATCTCGAGCTTCTCGTCGGTGTTGAGCACGTTGCCCAGCACGTCGAAGACCTTGCCCTTGGTGACGTCGCCGACGGGGACCGAGATCGGAGCGCCCGAGTCACGGACCTCCTGGCCACGGACCAGACCGTCGGTCGGCTTCAGGGAGATGGCGCGGACGAGGTCGTCGCCGAGGTGCTGCGCGACCTCGAGGCCGATCTCCTGCGACGAGTCACCGATGGTGATGGTCGTGAACAGGAGGTTGTACATCTCGGGGATGGCGTCGTGCGGGAACTCGATGTCGACGACGGGGCCCGTGACACGGGCGATCCGGCCGACACCGGGCGCCGACGACGTCTCGACCGCGGTGGTTGCGGTGTCGGTCATGGCTGGTGCCTTCCTGAGGGTGGGTAACTGTCCGCGAACGACGCGGACTACTTCTTCTTCGACGAGAGGGCGTCGGCGCCGCCGACGATCTCGGAGATCTGCTGGGTGATCTCGGCCTGTCGGGCGTTGTTCGCGAGACGCGTGAAGTCGCGGATGAGCGAGTCGGCGTTGTCGCTCGCCGCCTTCATCGCCTTCTGCCGGGCGGCGTGCTCGGAAGCAGCCGACTGGAGCATGGCGTTGAAGATGCGGCTCTCGATGTAGACCGGGAGCAGCGCGTCGAGCACCGCGTCGGCGTCCGGCTCGAACTCGTAGAGCGGGAGCGGCTCGTCGTTCGACGGCGCCTCGACCCCCTCGACGACCTCGAGCGGGAGCAGCCGGACGACCTGCGGCTCCTGCGTGGCGAGACTCAGGAAGCGGTTGAAGACGATGTGGATCTCGTCCACGCCACCCTCGGCCGTGTCCTGCAGGAACTTCGCCACGACGGCGTCACCGATCGACTTCGCGGTCGAGAACTCCGGCTGGTCGGTGTTGCCGACCCACTGCTGCTCCGACTCGCGCTCACGGAACGCGAAGTACCCGACGGACTTGCGCCCGACCAGGTAGAACACGACGTCCTTGCCCTCGCTGCGGAGCAGGGAGGCGAGCTCCTCGCCCTGCTTGAGGACGTTCGTGCTGAACGCACCGTTCAGGCCGCGGTCCGACGTGAACAGCACGACGGCTGCACGCGTCGACGACTCCGGCTCGGTGGTCAGCACGTGGTCGACGTTCGAGAACGTCGCCACGGCCGACACCGCGCGCGTCACGGCCCGCGAGTACGGACCCGACGCGGCCATGCGGGCCTGCGCCTTCTGGATCCGCGACGCCGAGATCAACTCCATCGCGCGAGTGACCTTCTTCGTGGTCTTCGCGGACTTGATTCGCTGTCGGTAGACCCGGACCTGCGCTGCCATCTAGCGACGACCCTTGACGATCTGCTCCTGGTCGACGTCGTCGGCCGAAGCGGCCTCGAACTGCTCGGACCCGAGCGTCTTGCCGTCGCTCGTCTGGAAGCTCTTGGAGAACTCGTCGATCTGCTTGGTCATCTCGGCGACGGTGTCGTCGCTGAGCTGGTTCGTCTCACGGAGCGTCGTCAGGACATCCGAGTTGCGACGCAGGTGGTCGAGCAGCTCCGACTCGAAGCGCAGGACGTCGGCCACGGGGACCTCGTCGAGCTTGCCGTTCGTGCCGGCCCAGATCGAGACGACCTGCTCCTCGACCGGGTACGGCGAGTACTGCGGCTGCTTGAGGAGCTCGGTCAGACGGGCACCGCGCTCCAGCTGACGACGCGACGCCTGGTCGAGGTCGGACGCGAACATCGCGAAGGCCTCGAGCGAGCGGTACTGCGCGAGCTCGAGCTTGAGCGTGCCGGAGACCTTCTTGATCGACTTGACCTGCGCGTCACCACCGACGCGGGACACCGAGATGCCCACGTCGACAGCCGGACGCTGGTTCGCGTTGAAGAGGTCCGACTGCAGGAAGATCTGGCCGTCGGTGATGGAGATGACGTTGGTCGGGATGTACGCCGAGACGTCGTTCGCCTTCGTCTCGATGATCGGGAGACCCGTCATCGAACCGGCGCCGAGCTCGTCGGACAGCTTCGCGCAACGCTCCAGCAGGCGGGAGTGCAGGTAGAAGACGTCACCCGGGTAGGCCTCGCGGCCCGGCGGACGACGCAGGAGGAGCGACACCGCACGGTAGGCCTCGGCCTGCTTCGACAGGTCGTCGAAGATGATCAGGACGTGCTTGCCCTGGTACATCCAGTGCTGGCCGATGGCCGAGCCGGTGTACGGGGCGAGGTACTTGAAGCCGGCCGGGTCGGAGGCCGGGGCGGCGACGATGGTGGTGTACTCCATCGCGCCGGCGTCCTCGAGCGCACCCTTGACGGAGGCGATCGTGGAGCCCTTCTGACCGATGGCGACGTAGATGCAGCGGACCTGCTTGTCCTCGTCGCCCGACTCCCAGTTGGCCTTCTGGTTGATGATCGTGTCGATCGCGATGGCCGTCTTGCCGGTCTGGCGGTCGCCGATGATCAGCTGACGCTGACCGCGGCCGACGGGGATCATCGCGTCGATGGCCTTGATGCCGGTCTGGAGCGGCTCGTGCACCGACTTGCGGGACATGACGCCGGGCGCCTGCAGCTCGAGGGCACGACGACCCTCGGCCGGGATCTCGCCGAGACCGTCGATCGGGGCGCCGAGCGGGTCGACGACGCGACCGAGGAAGCCGTCGCCGACGGGAGCCGAGAGGACCTCGCCCGTGCGGGTGACTTCCTGGCCCTCTTCGACACCGGCGAACTCGCCGAGCACGATGGCGCCGATCTCGTCCTCGTCGAGGTTCTGCGCGAGGCCGAGCGTGCCGTCCTCGAAGCGGATGAGCTCGTTCGCCATGACGCCGGGGAGGCCCTCGACGTGCGCGATGCCGTCGCCGGCGTCGATGACGTGCCCGACCTCGGCCGTGGAGGCCTTCGTCGGCTCGTAGTTCGAGACGAAGTCCTTCAGGGCATCACGGATCTCATCGGGGCTGATGGTGATGTCTGCCATGGGATTTTCCTTGTTGGTTTCCGGGGCCCTTCGGCTCCGAGAGGGTGACGCTGCCTGACTCGGCAGTTCCCGTTGTGGACTTGGGAGGAGCGGCTTCGACGGTACGCCTAGCCGGCGAGCTGGAGCCGGAGCTCCGAGAGCCGCGTGGACACGGTGCCGTCGATGACGTCGCCGCCGATCTGCACCCGGACCCCGCCGACGACCGAAGGGTCGACCACGTGGTTGATGCTGATGCCCTTGCCGTGCTGCTCCGCGAGGGCACGGGCGACGCGAGCCGCCTGGCCGTCCGTGAGCGGCGTCGCGGTGATGACCGTCGCGACGAGCTTGCCGGCCTGCTCGGCCACGATGCGCGAGGCGTCGCGGACGAGTTCACCGATGCGACGACCACGCGGCTGCTGCACCAGGTGCGACAGGATCACGATGGTCTGCTCCGATGCCTTGCCGCCGAGCAGCCGCTCGACGAGGGCGCTCTTCTCCGACGGGCTGCCGAGCTTGGTGCCCAGCGCCAGCTCGAGGTCGGCGTCCGAACGGACGGCGGTCTCGAAGGAGAACAGTTCGGCTTCGATCGGCGTGCCGGACGCTGCCGTGGCGGCGACGGCGCGGATGCCCGCGTCCTCGATGCCGACGAGCAGGTCCTGGTGCGAGGACCAGCGCGAGCCGGCCACCGCGGTCAGGACCGCACGCGTCGCGGCCGACTGGCCGGCGAAGACGCGGTCGAGGACCACCTTCTTGCCGGCCGGGTCGGCCGTCGGGTCGGACAGCAGACCGAGCAGCTGCGGCGCACCGGCGATCGCACGCCCTGCGGCGAGGATCTCGGCACCGGCGGCGAGGTCGGCCGCACCGCCGAGGTCGGCGAGCACCGCCCTCGTCGACGCCAGTGCTTCCCTGGTGGCGCTGCGCATGCTCAGCGCTCCCCGGCCGACGATGCCGACGAACCCTGCGAGGCTTCGAGGTCAGCGAGGAACCGGTCCACGACCGCGGTCGACTTGGCGTCGTCCTTGAGCGACTCCCCGATCACGCCGGAGGCGAGGTCGAGGGCGAGGGTGCCCACCTCGGTCCGGAGCGACTGGAGCGCGCTCTGACGCTCGGCCTCGATCTGTGCCTGCGCGTTGGCGGTGATGCGTGCTGCATCGGCCTGCGCCTGCTCGCGGAGCTCGTTGCCGATCGCGTTCGCGTCGGAACGGGCCTGCTCACGGATGCGAGATGCCTCGGCACGGGCCTCGGCGAGCTGCTTGTTGTACTCGTCGAGCGCGGCAGCGGCCTGCTCCTGAGCAGCCTCCGCCTTCTTGATGCCACCCTCGATGGCCTCGGTGCGCTCGTCGAGCATCTTCGTGATCCGCGGGATGATGACCCGCCAGAAGACCAGCAGGATGACGACGAACGCCACCGCGGACCACACGATGTCGTACAGCGGCGGTACGAGGGGATTGTGCGTCTCCTCGGCCGCGATGATGAGTGCGTTCTGCATCGAGAGGCCTTAGTTGGTGAAGATGAAGTACGTCGCGATACCGATGAAGGCGAGGGCCTCGGTGAAGGCGATACCGATGTACATGAGGGTCGTCAGGCGGCCCTGGAGCTCCGGCTGGCGAGCGACGGACTCGATCGTCTTGCCGACGACGATGCCCACGCCGATGGCCGGGCCGATCGCCGCGAGGCCGTAGCCCACCGTCGCGATGTTGCCGGAGATTTCCGCGAGAACGGTCGTTGCGTCCACGTGTTTTCCTTTCAGGATGCGGCCCGGCGGATGCCGTGCCGTATTGGGGGTCAGTTCAGGTCGTTGGTCAGTGCTCGTCAGCCAGCGCGAGCTGGATGTACACAGCGGTCAGCAGCATGAAGACGTACGCCTGCAGCAGCGCGACCAGGATCTCGAAGAAACTGAACGCGATGCCGAACGCGAGCGTCCCGACTCCGAACGCCTTGAAACCGAGCGAGGCGTCGAAGAAGAAGAACTGCGTGGCAGCGAAGAAGAGGACGAGCAGCAGGTGGCCGACGACCATGTTCATCAGGAGTCGCAGGGTCAGCGTCACCGGACGGAGCACGAAGGTCGAGACGAGCTCGATCGGCGTCACGATGATGTACAGGTACCACGGGACACCAGGCGGGAACAGCGAGTTCCGGAGGAAGGTGCCCGGGTGCTTGCGCAGACCCGCGTAGATGAACGCCACGTAGGCGACGATCGCGAGGATCATCGGGTACGCGATACGGCTGGTGCCCTGCAGGTTGAGCCCCGGGATCAGACCCGTGAGGTTCAGGAACAGCACGGAGAAGAAGATCGTGGCCAGCAGCGGGAGGAACCGCTTGCCGTCCTTCTCACCCAGGTTGTCGAAGGTGTTCCGGCGGACGACGTCGAACGCGTACTCGATGAGCGCCTGGCCGCGGCCGGGGACGAGCTTGAGCGAACGGGTCCCGATGATGCCGATCAGCAGCAGGACCGCGACGGCGATGAACCGGATGATGACGAGTCGGTCGATCTCGAAGGGCGTCCCGGCGAAGAAGATCGCATCCGGGAAGAACTCGTTGATCGACGGACCATGGAACTCGGCGGCCTTGCTGCTCCCCGCCGCAACGGTGTTACCCGCAGCGGTGAGGGACAGGGGAAGAGCGTGGGATAGCAGCGCTGTCTCCTGTGTCGGCGCGCGCACGCATGGCACGCGATGGTGGACGTTGTGGAGGCTCGTCCGCTCCGAGCAATGCTCCGGACGCGGACTCCGAGAAGCCTATCAGGTGCGAGAGGCTTCCCGGGCTCTCAGTTGCGGGGCGCGTCCTTCTCAGGAGACGCGGAGTCTCCGGGGAGGCTGACCCCGATCGGGATCCGGGCCTTCGCGACCGCGACCACGTCGATCACGAGCGAGCCGACGACACCGACGATGATCGCGATCGCGAGCACCGGGAAGTCCACCCAGGCGCGGTCGCGCAGCAGGACGAGCACGACGATGAACACGACGAACTTGAGCAGCCACGTGCCCATCACGATCCCGAAGAACGCGCCGGAGATCATCTGCCCCTTGGAGACGCGCAGCGCCACCAGCACGCTCACAGCGGTCAGCCCGAGGAACACCACGCTGAGGACGGCTCCGAGCAGGCCACCGGCGAGCCCGGGACCGCCGGCGACGAGCAGTCCGACGACTCCCCCGACGACGGCGAGTCCGACGGCCAGGAGCGCGCCCCAGGTGATGATGCGGCGGAACACCGGCCGGACGTGGTCGAGCGCGTTCGGTGCGGTCACGAGTTGTCTCCTGGGATCGAGCGGTCGTTGGCGGCCCGGTCGAGCGGGTCGAGGCTGGCGTCCACCACGGCGGTGGACCGGGTGGCGACCTGTGCGGCGAACTCGGCGCGTTTGCGGCCGAGCGGGGCGAAGGTGGCGACGGCGCAGACGATGAAGCCGACGGCGACGAAGACGACCACCCAGTACCAGTCCACGAAGAGGAACAGCAGGCAGCCGATCGCCACGGTGGCCGTCCACGCGTAGAAGATGAGCACGGCGTGGAAGTGCGAGTGCCCCATGTCGAGCAGGCGGTGGTGCAGGTGCTTCCGGTCGGCCGAGAACGGCGACTTGCCCGCACTGAGCCGACGCGTGACCGCGAGCCCGAAGTCGAGGATCGGCACGATGAGGATCGCGAACGGCAGCAGGATCGGGATGAACGCCGGCAGCAGCGCCTGGCGTGTCTGCACCGCAGCCGGGTCGATGTTGCCCGTGACCGAGACCGCGCTGGTGGCCATCAGGAAGCCCACGAGCAGGGCGCCGGCATCCCCCATGAAGAGCTTCGCGGGGTGCCAGTTGAGGATGAGGAAGCCGAAGCAGGCACCGACGAGCACAGCGGTGAGCAGTGACGGCAGGTTGAAGAAGAACTCCGTCTGCACGACCACGCGGTTGATGAAGAACGTGTAGAGGAAGAACACGCCGCCGGCGATGATCGCCACGCCGGCGACGAGCCCGTCGAGGCCGTCGATGAAGTTCACCGCGTTCATGACGAGCACCACCGCCAGCACGGTGAAGATCAGGCTCATGTAGGACGACCCGACCCCGAGCGTGTTGCCGATCGGCAGCGACACGATCGCCACGCCCTGCCAGGCGAGGATCCCCGCGGCGATGATCTGCCCGGCGAGCTTCGTCATCCAGTCGAGGTCCCAGATGTCGTCGGCGACGCCGAGGACCACGATGATGGTCGCTCCCCCGAGCACCGCCAGCACACGACCCGGCTCGGAGAACACCAAGCGGAAGTAGTCGGTACCGGCGATCGACGGGAAGAGGAACCACGCCGCGAGCAGCGACACGATGACGCCGATGTACATCGCGATGCCGCCGAGCCGGGGCGTCGGCGTGCGGTGCACGTCCCGCTCGCGGACCTTCGGGTACCACTTGTACTTCAGCCCCAGCTTCCAGACGATCCAGCTGACGCAGAAGCTCACCACGGCCGCGATGGCCCCGGCGAGCAGGTAGTACTTCATCCGACGAGGTCGGCTCCGACGACCCTGGTGATCTCCTCGTCCGGGATCACACCGTGGCGGACGATCCGGAGCTTCCCGCCGTCGGAGAGCCCCGTGGCGTCGACGATCGTCGAACCGGTCGACTCCGCGAACCCCTCGTGCGGCTCGAGCGAGCCCCCGTCGAGGTACACCGCGACGCTGTCGCCGAGCATCGCCTCGGCCTGGTCGGCGTCCATCGCGGCCGGGTCCCCCGTCGTGTTCGCCGAGGACACCGCGAGCGGACCGACCTCCTGCAGGAGTTCGAGCGCGATCCGCGAGTCCGGCATCCGGAGCGCCACGGTGCCGCGTGTCTCGCCGAGGTCCCAGTCGAGGGACGGCTGCGCACGGAGGATCACGGTGAGGCCGCCGGGCCAGAACTCGTCGACGAGGTCGCGCACCTGCTGCGGGATGTCGCTCGCGAGCGCGTCCAGGGTCGGCGGTCCGGGGATGAGCACCGGCGGCGGCGACTGCCGGGTGCGTCCCTTCGCGTCGAGCAGTCGCTGGACGGCGGCCGCGCTGAAGGCGTCCGCGGCCACGCCGTAGACGGTGTCGGTGGGGACCACGACGAGCTCTCCGCGCCCGAGTGCGGCACGTGCGAGCCGCATCCCGGTCAGGAGCCCGTCGGAGTCGGTGCAGTCGTATCGGGATGCCATGACTCGACGATGATAGTGCGACACAATGGGTGGCATCGTGAACGAGTCCCCTGCGCCCCGCCTCCTGTTCCTCTTCGACATGGACGAGGTCCTCGTCCGGTACGACTGGCAGGTGCGGATGGCCGCACTCGCCGAGTTCACCGGGCACGAGTTCGCGGAGCTCCGTCGCCGGTGGTGGGACTGCGGCAACGAGCAGCGCGCCGAGGCAGGCGGGTACGCCGACGGCGACGAGTACCTCGCCGCCTTCGCCGAGGCCATGGGCTGCGACGTCCCCGAGACCGAGTGGGCGCGGATCCGCGGCGCCGCGATGACCGAGCTGCCCGACCGGATCGAGGCAGTTCGCGTCGCGAGCGAGCACGGCCGCGTCGGCCTCCTGACGAACAACGGACCGCTGGCCGGCCGGTGGATCCACCGCTGGGCGCCGTCCCTCGCGCCGGTCTTCGGCGAGCACCTCGACACCACGAGCAACTTCGGGGCGCGCAAGCCCGAGCCGGAGGTCTACCGGCGCGCGCTCGAGCACCACGGCGTGCCCGCCGAGCGCACGTTCTTCGCGGACGACATGCCGATCAACGTCGAGGGCGCGCAGAGTGTCGGCATCCACGCGGTGCTCGTCGAGGAGCACACCGACCTGCGCGAGGCCGTCCTCGCCTTCGTCGCGGAACAGCACGAGACGGCTGGCGTCTAGACACCGGGTCCAGGAGGCGCGGCTCGACCCCGCCTAGCGCGTCGCCGTGGTCGTGCGGTCGCGTCCCGTCAGGTCGACGTGCGTCTCCGGGGAACGGAACCCCCGGCGCGCCAGGACCTCACGCACGCCGGCGCCCTGCGGCTCGGCGTGCTCGATGACGAGGACTCCCCCGGGGACGAGCAGGCGCCACGCGGTGTCGGCGAGGGCACGCACCGCGTCGAGTCCGTCCGGACCGCCGTAGAGCGCCACGGCCGGGTCGTGGTCGCGGACCTCGGGGTCGATCGGCACCGCGTCGTCGGGCACGTACGGCGGGTTCGACACGACGACCGACACCGTGCCGTCGAGCTCGGGCAGTGCGTCGGCGAGGTCGCCCTCGACGAGGCGGACCGTCCCGCCGTGGGCATCAATGTTGCGCCGCGTCCACGGGAGCGCCTCGGGCGAGCGTTCGACCGCGTACACGACCGCGTTCGGCACCTCGGTGTCCATGGCGATGGCGATCGCGCCGCTGCCGGACCCGAGGTCGACGGCGACCGGGGACGCCACGGGCACCGCGCGGAGTGCGTCGATGCCGAACTGCACGACGCCCTCGGTCTCGGGCCGCGGCACGAACACGCCGGGTCCGACGGCCAGGGTCAGCGCCCGGAAGTACGCCTCGCCGGTGATGTGCTGGAGCGGCTCGCGGGTGGCGCGTCGGGCGACGGCGTGCCGGAAGCGCTCGACGTGCTCGGCGGCGATCGCGCCGCCGGTCATCGCCCGGGCCTGCACGGCGCCGCGCGAGGTGTCGGTCGCCCAGGCGAGCAACAGCTCCGCGTCCACCTGCGGGGTCGGGACGCCGGCCGCGTCGAACGCCGCGGCCGCCTCGCGCAGGAGGCGGTCCGCGGCGAACGCGACGGGCGTGTCGGAGGCGGGTCGCGCCTCCAGGCCGTCCGAGGGGACGTCGCTCACGCGTCCTGGTCGCCGATGGCGGCCAGTCGTGCCTCTTCGTCCGCCTGGATGGCGGACTGGATGACGGGCTCGAGCGCACCGTTCATGACGCGGTCCAGGTCGTACGCCTTGTACCCGGTGCGGTGGTCCGCGATGCGGTTCTCCGGGAAGTTGTACGTGCGGATGCGCTCCGAACGGTCCATGCCGCGGATCTGCGACTTGCGCGCGTCCGAGGCGATGGCGTCGAGCTCCTCCTGCTGGCGCGCGAGGATGCGGGCACGCAGCACGCGCATGCCGGCCTCGCGGTTCTGCAGCTGCGACTTCTCGTTCTGCATCGCGACCGTGATGCCCGTGGGCAGGTGGGTGATGCGGACCGCGGAGTCGGTCGTGTTGACGGACTGTCCCCCGGGGCCGGAGGACCGGTAGACGTCGATCTTGAGGTCGTTCTGGTTGATCTGGACCTCTTCGGGCTCGTCGACCTCGGGGAAGACGAGCACGCCGGTCGTCGAGGTGTGGATGCGCCCCTGCGACTCGGTCGCCGGCACCCGCTGCACACGGTGCACGCCGCCCTCGTACTTGAGGTGCGCCCAGACGCCCTGGGACGGATCGGTCGCGTTCGACTTGATCGCGACCTGGACGTCCTTGTAGCCACCGAGGTCGGACTCGGTGCGCTCGAGCATCTCGATCTTCCAGCCCTTGGACTCGGCGTAGTGCGAGTACATGCGCAGGAGGTCGGCCGCGAAGAGCGCCGATTCCTCGCCGCCCTCGCCGCCCTTGATCTCCATGATCACGTCGCGCCCGTCGTCGGGGTCGCGCGGGATGAGCAGCCGGCGGAGACGCTCCTGGCGCTCCGACAGCTGCTCCTCGAGCGCCGGGACCTCGTCCGCGAACGCCTCGTCCTCACGCGCGAGCTCCTGGGCGGCGGCGAGGTCGTCCCCCGCCGCCTTCCAGGACTCGTACGCGGACTTGATCTGGTTGAGCTCGGCGTACCGCCGGTTCACCTTCTTCGCCCGGGCCGCATCGGCGTGGAGCGCGGGGTCCGACAGCTGCTGCGTCAGGTCCTCGTGTTCCGCCAGCAGCCCTGCCACCGACTCGAACACGCGTTACTCCTGGTGACCGTTGTGGTGCCCACCGGTCGTGGGGACCGACTTCTGCACCTGGACCAGGAACTCGACGTTCGACTGCGTCTCCTTGAGGTTCCGCAGCACGATCTCGAGGGCCTGCTGCGGGTCGAGCCCGGCGAGGGCACGTCGCAGGCGCCACGTGATCTTGACCTCGTCGGCGGAGAGCAGCTGCTCCTCGCGACGGGTGCCGGACGCGTTGACGTCGACGGCCGGGAAGATCCGCTTGTCGGCCAGGTGACGGTTGAGGCGGAGCTCCATGTTGCCGGTGCCCTTGAACTCCTCGAAGATCACCTCGTCCATCTTCGACCCGGTCTCGACGAGCGCCGTCGCGAGGATGGTCAGCGAACCGCCGTCCTCGATGTTGCGCGCGGCGCCGAAGAAGCGCTTCGGCGGGTAGAGGGCCGACGAGTCGACGCCACCGGAGAGGACGCGACCGGAGGCCGGCGTCGCCAGGTTGTAGGCGCGGCCCAGACGGGTGATCGAGTCGAGGAGCAGGACCACGTCGTGGCCGAGCTCCACGAGGCGCTTCGCACGCTCGATGGCGAGCTCGGCGACCGTGGTGTGGTCTTCTGCCGGACGGTCGAAGGTCGAGGCGATGACCTCGCCCTTCACCGTGCGCTGCATGTCGGTGACCTCTTCGGGCCGCTCGTCCACGAGGACGACCATGAGGTGCGCCTCGGGGTTGTTCTTCGCGATCGCGTTGGCGATGGCCTGCAGCACGACCGTCTTGCCGGCCTTCGGCGGGGAGACGATCAGGCCGCGCTGGCCCTTGCCGATCGGCGACACGAGGTCGATGATCCGCGTGCTGAGCTTCGAGGGCTCGGTCTCGAGGCGGAGACGCTCGTTCGGGTACAGCGGGGTGAGGTCCTGGAAGTCGACGCGCGCGGCGGCCTCGTCGGCGGTCTGCCCGTTGACCGAGTCGACCTTCACGAGCGCGTTGTACTTCTGGCGGCTCTGCTGTTCGTTGTCGCGCGGCTGCTTGATCGCACCGACGACCGCGTCGCCCTTGCGCAGGTGGTACTTCTTCACCTGGCCGAGGGAGACGTAGACGTCGTTCGGGCCCGGCAGGTAGCCGGTCGTGCGCACGAAGGCGTAGTTGTCGAGGACGTCGAGGATGCCCGCGATCGGGATGAGGACGTCGTCCTCGGTGATCTCCGGCTCGAACTCGTCGTTCTGCCCGCCGCGGCCGCGCTTGCGGTCACGCTGGCGACGGCTGCGGCCGCCCTCGGTCTCGTCGGCGTTCGGCTGGGCCTGCTGCTGCTTCTGCTGACCCTGCTGGCTCTGCTGCTTCTGCTGGCCGCTCTGCTGCTGGCCGTTCTGCTTCTGCTCGTTCTTGTCGTCCTGCTGGGCGTTCTTCTGGTCGCCCTGCTGGCCCTGGCCGTTCTGGCCGTTCTTCTGGGCCGCGTCGGTCTTCGGGGCGTTGTCGCGACCGTTCTGGTCGCCGCCCTGCTCGCCGTTCTCGGCGTTCTGGCCACGGCCACGACCGCGACCACGGCTGCGACGACCGCGGCGCGAGCCGCCCTCGCCCTGCTGGTCGTTCTGGTCGCCCGACTCGGTGCCGTGCGCGGACTGCTCCTGCTGGTCGCCCGCGGCGTCCTGCTGGGTCGGCTGCTCGGCCTGGTCCGACGTCTGCTCGGAGCGCTCGGTGCGCTCGGCCTGCTGGCCGTTCTGCTGGTCGCGCTGCCCGCGGCCACGACGCTGGCCGCCGGTCTGCGCGGCTTCCTGGGCGTCCTTCTCGGCGCGGACCTGGTCGAGCCCGGCGAGGAGGTCCTCGGTGCCGGTCTGACCGTGGTTGGTGTGCTCGGCGGCCGAGGTCGGCGCGGCGCTCACGGTGCCGCCGGACGAGGCACGGCGCGAACGGCGGGCCCGCGAGGACGCCGGCTGCTCGGCGGGGGCCTCGGCAGCGGGTGCCTCGGTCGGCTCCGGCAGCGTCGGGTGGGCCGGCGCGGGGGGCCCGGCCGCGGGGGCGGCGCGGCCCGCGGGGGGGGCCTCGCGCGTGGGGCGCGCATCCTCC